>JBFYZM010000062.1:0-17505 GCA_041309505.1 Candidatus Krumholzibacteriota bacterium | reverse complement strand
GTCCAAACAGGTATGGAGCGCGAAGCAGGGATATCCGGGCGACTACGATTACCGCGAGTTCTACCGCGACGTCGGCTTCGACCTCGACTACGACTACGTTCGCCCCTATCTCCATTCGGACGGAAACCGCGTCAACCTCGGGATCAAGTATCACCGGATCACGGGAGAAACGGAGCACAAGGAACCCTACAAGCCCTCGATAGCCCGCGAGAAAGCGGCCGCCCACGCGGGGAACTTCATGTACAATCGGGAGAAGCAGATCGAGTGGCTGCACGATTTTCTCAAGATCAAGCCGATCATCGTCTCGCCGTACGACGCGGAGCTCTTCGGCCACTGGTGGTACGAGGGCCCCGAGTGGGTCGAGTTTCTCATCCGCAAAATCCATTTCGACCAGAAAACGATCAAGATGATCACGCCGTGGGAGTATCTCGAACGCCACCCGAAGCTCCAGGTCATCGCCCCGTCGGAATCGTCGTGGGGATGGAAGGGCTACAGCGAGGTGTGGCTCAACGGCGACAACGATTGGATCTACTCGCATCTGCACATGATGGCGGACCGCATGGTTATCCTCGCCGACCGCTTCCCCGACGCGGACGGCATCACGAGGCGCGCGCTCAACCAGGCGGCGCGGGAGCTCCTCCTCGCGCAGGGCAGCGACTGGGCGTTCATCATGAAGACGGGAACGATGGTCGAGTACGCGCACAAACGGACGAAGGATCACGTCGCGCGTTTCGACCGTCTCTACCACGACATCATGAACGCGCACGTCAACGACCAGTGGCTCAAGGAGGTCGAGCACCGGGACAACATCTTCCCCGACGTCGATTACCGCATCTACAGGGGGTAGGGCTCTCTCGATGGAGAATTCCGCACGACCCAGGAAGATCATCATACATGGGCATATTAACCAGCCGCCGCGCGAGAATCCCTGGACCGAAACGATCGAGCGGCAGGAGAGCGCCGCGCCCTATCACGACTGGAACGACCGCATCGCGAACGAATGCTACCTGCCGAACTCCCTCTCGCGGCGTCTCGACGACTACGGCAGGATCGCGAAGCTCGTCAACAACTACGAATGGATCAGCTTCAATTTCGGGCCGACCCTGATCTCCTGGCTCGAGGACAACGTCCCCGAGGCATACGCGCGGATTCTCGAGGCCGATCGATCGAGCGCGAAGCGCCTGAACGGGCACGGAAACGCGATCGCGCAGTGCTACAACCACGCGATCATGCCGCTCGCCTCGCGGCGCGACCAGGAGACCCAGATCCGCTGGGGCGTCCACGATTTCGAGCGGCGCTTCGGCCGGCCGAGCGAAGGGATCTGGCTTCCCGAGACGGCGATCAACGCTGCCGTGCTCGAGGTGCTCGTCGAATGCGGATTCCGTTTCGTCATCCTCTCGCCGCACCAGGCGCTCCGCGTGCGCTCCCTCGACGATGCGTCGCACTGGAAGGACGTTTCCAAAGGGACGATTCCCACGGGATTCCCCTATCGCTGTTACGCGCCGGGAGCCCGGGGAAAACGCGACTCGAAACGCTTTCTCGACGTCTTTTTCTACGACGCTTCCCTTTCGACGGACGTCAGCTTCAACCACCTGCTCAGGAACGGAGACGAATTCGCCGACGCGATTTCGCTCGCGTACCAGCGCGGCGGGAACGATCTCGTCGTCGTCGCGACGGACGGGGAGATCTACGGCCATCACGAGCCGTTCGCCGACATGGCGCTCTCCTATCTCGTCGATTCGGCGGCGCCGCGGCGCGGCCTCGTGATGACGAATTTCGGCGCCTATCTCGCCGCGCACGAGCCGCAGTCAGAGGTCGATCTCAAACCGGGCCCGAACGGCGACGGCACGGCGTGGTCGTGCTTCCACGGCGTCGGCCGCTGGAAGGAAGACTGCGGCGACAGCGCGGGCGGCCAGCCGACGTGGAACCAGAAGTGGCGCGCGCCGCTGCGCGCGGGACTCAACAACCTCCGGGACGCGCTCGCCGCCCAGTACGAGAAGGAAGCGTCGAAGCTCCTCGCCGATCCGTGGAAGGCGCGCGACGAATACATCGGCGTCGTCGAGAACCGAAGCCGCGACGCGGCGTCGGCGTTCGTCGCATCTCACGCGGCGGCGCCGCTCTCGGGCGCAGAAATCGCGCGGGCCCTCTCGCTCCTCGAGGCGCAGCGGAACGCCCAGCTCATGTTCACCTCGTGCGGGTGGTTCTTCGGCGACATCTCGGGGATCGAGACCGTGCAGATCATGCGGTACGCGGCGCGCGCCATCGAGCTCGCCGGAACGGAGCATTGGCTATCGCTCGAGAAAAAGCTCCTCGGCGACCTCAAGGGCGCGGTGAGCAACGTCGCCGGGAAAGGCACCGGCGCGAGCATCTACAACAGCAGCGTGAAGGCGTCGATCCTCGGCCGGCCGTGCCTCGTCGCGCTCTACGCGATCAAGGCTCACCTTTCGGAGCGCGAAGAAATCGCGGACATCTACGGAAATCCGGTCCGGCCGCTCGACGAAATCGTGCGGCACATCGTCGCTCCCGGCGTCGAGGATCACATGAGGATCGGCTCCCTCGAGATCGTCTCGCGCTACACCCTCGAGACCGCGGTGTACGAGTACCTCCTCTACGTCGAGGACGAAGCCACCTTCGTCTGCTACGTCCGCGAGCGCCGGAGCGAGACGGAGCACCGCGCGATGGCGGAGCGCCTCGCGAAGCTCGCCGAGGCGGCACTCGTCCCCGAGATACGCCCGGCGGCTTCGGAGTACTTCGGCCCGCGGCGGTTCACGATCCGCGATTTCCTCGCCGAGGATCGCGAGAAGGTGCTCCGGCGTTTCGCCGCGAAGCGGCTCGAGATCATCGAGGCGCGCTTCGGCGAGATCTTCGCCGAGAGCAAGCATCTCCTCATTCTCCTCAAGGAGGCCAATATCCCCGTGCCGCAGAACCTGCTGCTGCCCGTTCAGACCCACCTCACGAAGAAGCTCGTGCGCGAGGTGGAGCGCTGGGAGCGCTCGCTCGATCCGGCGGGGCTCAAGGGCATCAGGAGCATCGTCACCGAGGCGGCCGTGTTCGGCGTGCCGATAGACAAATCCCCGGCGGCCGCGTCCTTCAGCGACCTTCTCCTCGAGAAGATCAAGGCCCTCGCGGGCGAGCTCGACGCGGAGGCCGCCTCCGCCCTCGAGCAGTTCGTGAACCTCGCGGACGAGATGGGGATCCAGACGAATTTCCGGGACATCCAGAGCCGGATCTACGAGATACTCGAGGCGAAGATCCCTCCGCTCCTCGACGAGCTCGCCGAGAGAAAGAGCGGGCGCGAAGAGACGAAGCTCGCGATCTCCTCGTTCCTGAGCCTCGCGCGAAGGTTCAACTTCAACACGGACCCGTTGGATAAAAGGCTCGGAGCACTATGAGCCGCAGCGCAGTCGAAAAGCGGATCCGCCGGCTTCGCGAGGAAATCTCGCGGCACGACCACCTCTACTACGTTCTCGACAAGCCGGAAATCGCGGATGCGGCGTACGACAAGCTGCGCAAGGAGCTCGAGACGCTCGAGGGGGAATACCCCGATCTCGTCGCGAGCGACTCTCCCACGCAGCGCGTCGGAGCCCCGCCGCGCGACGATCTTCCGAACGTCCGCCACGTGAAGCCGATGCTGAGCCTCGAGACGGTGATGAACGTCGCCGACGCGCGCGAGTTCGACAAGCGCATGAGAAAAGGCCTGGGCTCGGACGACGTGACGTACACGGTGGAGCCCAAGTTCGATGGGCTCTCGGTCGAGCTCCTCTATGAGGACGGAGTTCTCGCGCGCGGCGCGACGCGCGGCGACGGAACCGTGGGCGAGGACGTCACGCCGAACATCCGCACGATCCGGACGGTGCCGCTCCGCCTTCGCGGCGGCAAGGCCCCCCGCCTCGTCGCGATCCGCGGCGAGGCTATCATGCCGCTCGAGGCGTTCCGCGACCTCAATCGCTGGATGACGGAGCGGGAGCTCCCCGCGTTCGCCAACCCGCGAAACGCGGCGGCCGGATCGCTCAGGCAGCTCGACTCCCGCATCACGGCCCAGCGGCCCCTCGCGTTCTTCGCCTACGAGATAATGTCGATCGAGGGCGCCGAGCCTCCCGACACGCATACGCACGAGCTCGGGATGCTCTCGGGCTGGGGGCTCCGCGTCGATCCGCACACAAAGATCTGCCGCTCGATCGAGGAGACGATCGCGTTCCACGGCGCGCTCGCCGCCTCCCGCGACGAGCTCCCGTTCGAGATCGACGGCATCGTGATCCAGATCGATTCGAAGGTCGACCGCGAGATCCTCGGGCTCCGGACCCGCTCGCCGCGCTGGGCGATCGCGCTCAAGTTCGAGCCGCGCAAGGAAGTGACGATCGTCGAGGATATCGTCGTCCAGGTCGGCCGCACGGGCAAGCTCACGCCGGTGGCGCTGCTCCGCCCGGTCGACGTGAGCGGCGTCACGGTGAGCCGCGCCACGCTGCACAACGCCGGCGAGGTCGCCAAGAAAGACATCCGCGTGGGAGACACGGTGCGCATCCAGCGAGCGGGCGACGTGATCCCCGCCGTCGTCGAGCGCATCCCGCAGAAGAACGAACGGCGCGCGCGCGCCTTCGCCATGCCCGGCGCCTGCCCCGTGTGCGGCGCCGCCGTCGTCGAGGAGGGAGCGTATCATTTCTGCACGGGCGGCCTGAGCTGCCCGGCGCAGCTCAAGCGCGGGATCGCGCACTTCGCATCGAAGGGGGCGCTCGACATCGAGGGGCTCGGAGCGAAGACGGTCGCGACGCTCGTCGATCGCGGCCTCGTCGCGAGCGTCGCCGATATCTACCGGCTCGACGCGGCCTCTCTCCTCGCACTCGACGGATTCGCGGACAAATCGGCCGCGAACCTCCTCGAGGCGATCGAGGCCTCGAAGAAGGTCGCGCTCGACAGATTCCTCTACGCTCTCGGCATCCGCGAGGTCGGCGAGCACGTCGCGGCGGTTCTCGCGGCCCGTTACGAAACGCTCGACGCGGTCATGGACGCGACCGAGCAGGATCTCATGACGGTCCACGAGATCGGCCCCGAGGTGGCGAAGAGCGTATCGAGCTTCTTCGCCGATAAAAAGAATCGCGCCCTCGTCGCCGAGCTCCGGCAGCTCGGGCTCAAGGTCGCGAAGGCGGCGCGCGCGGACGGCGCGGGGCCGCTCGCGGGGCGGACATTCGTATTCACGGGGACGCTCGAGGAGCTTTCGCGCGAGGAAGCGGAGCGCCTCGTCCGGTTGCTCGGCGGCCGCGCGAGCTCGACCGTGAGCGCGAAGACGAGCTACCTCGTGGCGGGCGCCGAAGCGGGCTCGAAGCTCGCGAAGGCGGAGAAGCTCGGTGTGAAGGTGATTTCGGAGAAGGAATTCAGGAAGCTCGCGGGCGCGTAAGCCCCGCGGGGCGGGACCCGTCGGGCCCGCGCCGCTCGAAACCCCGCCGTCGGGGACGTCCCCTCAGAACCATCTCCTCTTCCAGAATATGGCCACCCCGATGAGCGAGAGCATGAGCGAGATTCCGGTCACGATGAGAAACGCGTGCGACGAGTTCTGGAACGGCAGCGGCACGTTCATACCGAAGGTGCTCGACACGAACGTCGGGATCATGAGGATGATCGTGACGGACGTGAGGAGCTTCATCACGAGGGTGAGGTTGTTGTTGATGACCGACGCGAAAGCGTCCATCATCCCGCTCAAAATGTTGCTGTAGATATTCGCCATCTCGATCGCCTGCTTGTTCTCGATGATGACGTCGTCGAGCAGGTCCCTGTCGTCCTCGCTCATTCTGATTCCCGTTTTCTGGAGGCGTTCCATCATGAACTCGTTCGAGCGCAGGCTCGTCGTGAAGAAGACGAGGCTCTTCTCGAGATTGAGGAGCTTGATGAGCTCCACGTTCCGCATCGACTTGTGGAGCTCCCCCTCGATGGAATCGGTGCGCTTGTTGATTTCTTTCAGGTAGCTCAGGTAGAGAAGCGCCGCCCGGGAGAATATCTGCAGGAGAAATCGCCCCCGGTGCTCGATGGAAAAACCCTTCACCTTCCCCACCACGAAATCGAGGAAGCCCTCGACGTATTTCGAGCACACGGTGAGGATGCCGTCGTCGGTGAATATGACGCCGAGCGGCAGCGTCATGTAGGGAATGTCCTCGTTATCCTTGTCGAAGTAGGGAATGCGCACGATCACGAGGGTGACCCCTTCGTCGATCTCGATGCGCGCGCGCTCGTCCACGTCGAGCGGGTCGGTGATGAAGGCGGGGGGAATGCCGAGCCGCTTGCTCAGGAAATCGCATTCCGCGGGGGTTGGGCTCGAGACGCGCACCCAGCAATCCTTCTGGATCTCGTCGGTAATCAGGAGCCCGTCGTGGTTCGCCTTGAAAATGCTGTACATGCGGAGATACTAATTATCGAGCCGCGAATCTGCCAGAGAATTCCTCGGAGGGCGCGAAAAAAAGGGCCCTCCCGTGCGGGAGGGCCCCTGCGTCGTTCGCGGCCGGCCCCTTCGAGCCGCGCCGCACGCGCGGCCGGTCCCTTCGGACCCGCCGCGCAAAAAAGAGGGCGATTACACGACGCCCTGATCGATCATCGAATCGGCGACCTTGATGAAGCCGGCAATGTTGGCGCCGTTCACGTAGTTGATGAACGTGCCTTCCTTGCCGTACTCGACGCACTGCTCATGAATGGCCTTCATGATGCCGTGCAGTCTCTGGTCGACCTCTTCGCGGGTCCAGCTGAGGCGCAGGCTGTTCTGCGACATCTCGAGACCGCTCGTCGCGACGCCGCCGGCGTTCGCGGCCTTGCCGAGACCGTAGAGGATCTTGGCGCCGAGGTAGACCTCGATCGCTTCCGGCGTGCTCGGCATGTTCGCGCCTTCGGAAACGCAGATGCAGCCGTTCTTGATGAGCGCCTTCGCGTCGCTCTCGTCGACCTCGTTCTGGGTCGCGCAGGGGAGCGCCACGTCGCACTTGACGCCCCACGGACGCTTGCCGTCGAGGTACTGGGCCTTCGGGAACTTCTTCGTGTATTCGCTGATTCGGCCGCGCTTGACGTTCTTGAGGTCGAGAACGTACGCGAGCTTCTCCGCATCGATGCCGGCCGGATCGTGGATCGTGCCGCCCGAGTCGGACAGGGTGACGACCTTCGCGCCGAATTCGTTGCACTTCTCGACGGCGTACTGGGCCACGTTGCCCGAGCCCGATACCGTCACGGTTTTGCTCTTGATCGAGTCTTTGCGGGTCTTGAGCATCTCTTCGGCGAAGTAGACCGTGCCGTAGCCCGTGGCCTCGGGACGGATGAGGCTTCCGCCCCACTTGCGGCCCTTGCCGGTGAGAACGCCCGTGAACTCGTTGCGGAGCTTCTTGTACATCCCGAACATGTAGCCGATCTCGCGGCCGCCCACGCCGATGTCGCCGGCCGGGACGTCGGTGTCGGGGCCGATGTGGCGGAAGAGCTCGCTCATGAACGACTGGCAGAACGCCATGACTTCGTTATCGCTCTTTCCCTTCGGATCGAAATCGCTGCCGCCCTTGCCGCCGCCCATGGGGAGCGTCGTGAGCGCGTTTTTGAAAACCTGCTCGAAGGCGAGGAACTTGAGAATGCTCAGGTTCACGGACGGATGGAAGCGCAGGCCGCCCTTGTAGGGACCGATGGCGCTGTTCATTTCGATCCGGAATCCCCTGTTGACCTGAATCTCGCCCTTGTCGTCCACCCAGGGCACACGGAACATGAACATGCGCTCGGGTTCGACGATCCTCTCGAGAATCTGGTGCTTCTGATATTTGGGGTTCTTCTTCATGAAGGGCATGAGAGAGCTGACGACCTCGAACACGGCTTGATGGAACTCGGGCTGATTCGGGTCGCGCGCCTTTACCTTTTCCATAAAGGCGTTGACGGGATCTGCTGCCATACTCGCCTCCTTTTCAGGGAAACCCTGAAGATGAAAAACGCCCGTTCGGGCACTCCTGAAAGTAATGAGAAACGGCGGAATCCGACCGACATATAGGTTGAAAAGAATATAATTTCATGGCCGGGGGTGTCAAGCCGATTGTGTGGATGCCGGATTAATTTCATTAAAATTCATTTGAAAATGGCGGGTTTTGGGCTATATTATCGACTAACATTGAGGTTTTTCTGCCGTATTCGGATATTCCAAACTCCTAAACAAGAGGTGGTCTGATGATTATCGGCGTTCCGAAAGAGATCAAGAAAGCTGAATACCGGGTCAGCCTTCTCCCGGTGGGAGCCGAGACCCTGCGCAAGCACGGGCACAAGGTGCTCGTCGAGAAGGGCGCCGGCGTCGGGAGCGGTTTCCCCGACTCCGACTACCGCGCGGCGGGCGCCACGATAATCCCGTCGGCGAAAGAGATCTTCCGCAAGTCCGACATGATCATCAAGGTCAAGGAGCCCCAGCCGGTCGAGATCAAAATGATCCGCAAGGACCAGATCGTGTTCACCTATTTCCATTTCGCATCCAGCAAGCCTCTCACGAACGGCATGCTCAAGTCCGGCGCGATCGCGATCGCGTACGAGACGATGGACAAGGACGGCTCGCTCCCGCTTCTCGTTCCGATGAGCGAGGTTGCCGGCCGCATGGCGATCCAGGAAGGCGCCAAGTATCTCGAGCGCCCGATGGGCGGCATGGGAGTTCTCCTCGGCGGCGTGCCGGGCGTCGAGCCCGCGCAGGTCGTCATTCTCGGCGGCGGGGTCGTGGGCACGCACGCGGCGAAGATGGCGGCAGGCCTCGGGGCGAAGGTCACGATCCTCGACATCAGCCTCGACAGGCTCCGCTACCTCAGCGACGTCCTTCCGGCGAACGTCACCGTTCTCATGTCGAACACGGCGAACATCCGCAAGATGATCGCCGAGGCCGACCTCCTCGTCGGCGCGGTCCTCATCCCCGGCGCGAAGGCGCCGCGTCTCGTCACGAGGCCGATGCTCAAGCTCATGAAGAAGGGCTCCGTGATCGTCGACGTCGCGGTCGACCAGGGCGGCTGCATCGAGACGATCCACGCGACGTACCACACCGATCCGATCTACTTCGTCGACGGCGTCGTCCACTACGGCGTCGCGAACATGCCGGGCGCCGTGTGCCGGACCTCCACAATGGCGCTCACGAACGCCACGCTCCCCTACGCGATCGAGATCGCGGACAAGGGGTACGTGAAGGCCGCGCGCGCGAACCGGACGATCTGGACCGGGATCAACATGCTGAAGGGCGTCGTCACCGACGAGGCGGTCGCGAAGGCGTTCAAGCTGAAATACACGCCGCTCGAGAGCGTGCTGCCGAAGAGATAAACTTCGGTCAATTGGAGAATGCAAAAGCCCCCTGCCGTTTCGACGGCAGGGGGCTTTTTTCATTACTGTCGTTCTCTCCACCGCTCCGGCTGCGTCCTAGAGCGACCGCATAAGCTCCCGGCATCCGATTACCCGGATGAGCAGCTTCCCCACGCGGCGCTCGTACGGCTCGTCCACCCCGGGGCAAACCACGAAGTTCCGTCCGCGCGGGTAGAGTTTCCGAAAAACCTCAATCGCACCGGGCTCGAACCGGTCCGGGTTGATCTTGCATTCGACGGCGTCGATGCCGCCCCGTCGCCGCACGACGAAATCGATCTCGCGATCCGACTTGTCTCGCCAGAAGTGAAGCCCTTCGCCCTCTGTCGTGACACGCAGAACGTCGAGGACAAGATGCTCCCAGAGGAGCCCCCGATCCTCGTCCCGGATCTCGTTCCAGCCGCGCACGAACGCTACAAACCCCGTGTCGAATCCATAGACCTTGGGTCGTCGCACGATTTCCCTTCGACTGCCGCCGTGAAATGGGGGAACCGCGAAGAGCGTGTATGCGATGCCCATTGCCTCGAGATGCGCCTTGACCGTGAGCCGGTTGACGTCGCACTCCCGCGCAAGGGCCGAGTAGTCGGCGAGTCCCCCGCTCTGCCGCAGCATCAAGCGAAGGAGGTTGAGGAATCCCGTGCGATGCCTGATTCCGAATAGCTCCTGGATATCCCTCGCGTAATAGCTATCCATCCATTCGGCATAGAAAGATTCGTCGCGCGTCGCGCCCAAAAGCGCCTCCGGAAGCCCACCCCGCAGCAGGCGTCGATCGAGATCGCGGACTCCGAATTCGTCTTCGCATTCGGGCCACAGAACGGGCAGGAGCGAAACGACCGCCTTCCTTCCCGTGAGGGTGTCCCTGAACTTCCGCGTTGCAGCAAGCGTCGACGAGCCAGTCGCAAGGATTCGAAGCCCTGGATATTCGTCCGCCGCTATCTTGAGCACCCGGCTCGGGTCCGCCAGCCGATGCACCTCGTCCAGAACGATAATCGATTTGGCCCGCTGCGCCCCGAAAAAGAGCTCCGGATCCTCGAGGCGCCGTGCGACCGAAGGTAGATCGCAGTTGATGTAGCGCGCGTCGGGCAGCATCCGCGCGATAGTCGTCTTGCCCGCGCGACGCACTCCGGCGAGCCAGACAACCGGGCGCTTCTTCCAGCCGTCGAGAACGCGTTCTATCCAGTAGGGTCGTTCGATCATGATATTATACTAATCATTTAGTCGTCTAAATGTCAATTACAATATCATCGCGAATTCGGGCCCCGCTGCGACCGGGCTATCGTTTCTCCCGCGCCTTCATCAATCTCTTCCAGAAGGGCTTCGTGAGGAAGCTCCGCTCGTCGAGGGAGGCGAGCCGCTCGAACATCGGCCTCGTCACGGTGAAGGCGAGCGTGTCCGGCGGCAGGTACTGGCGCATGGCGACGTCCGTGCCGCCGATCGCCGCTTGGGGCACGCCGAGATCCTTGAAGACCCCGATGAGCTGCATGCAGCCGGAGCCGAAGGGGGAAATCACCGGCGGCGGGTCTTCGGGCGCGCTGTGATATTGCGCGCCGAGCGCCATAAGGGCGAGCTGATCGGGATTCACGAAGAAGGTGACCGTCTTCAGATACTCATACTGCGATTCCCGCAGGGGACCGACGAGAATGTTCTCGTGCTTCTGCCGGTAGGGCACGCTCGAGTCGATCCAGCGGTTCATGAGATCGTGCGAAGCCTTGAGCCCCTCGTCGTCGACAAGGAAGCGGATGAACTCTTCGCGCGAGCGGGCCTCGACGCCGCACCAGGCGCGTCCCGCGCCTCCGCAGCCGAAGTTATCCTTTGTGACGCGGAGCGTCTCCCCCTTGAGCCAGTTCTTGTAGAACGCGATAACGCAACCCCGCGTGCCCGCCTTCGGCTCGACGATCGGCGCGAAGGGCGCGGGATCGGGAGCGTCATAGAAGCCGATGAGCGGGATCTCTATTCCCGCGGTCTTGATGAGTTCGGCTGGATACGGGTGCATGGCATACTCCCTTTCTTGCTTGTTTTGCTGCCGCAAGGAGCATAAATCGCACGCGCCCGCCGCGCAATTCGAATTTTATTACATTGAAATATAATGATTTAAGAGAAATCGCCTCGTCGCCCCCTTGACATCGTGTACTATGTAGTATATAATACACACATGATGAAACATTTCGGCGAATACCTAAGGCAGCAGCGGGAGAAGCTGCGGGAGAACGACCCGGAATTCTCCCTTCGAAAGATCGCGATCAAGATCGGCGTCGAGCCGTCATTCCTCAGCAAGGTCGAACGCGGCGAGCAGCCGCCCCCCTCCGAAGCGAAGATAGCGCTTCTCGCGGAAGCGCTCGGGGAGGACGCGGACGTGCTGCTCGCGCTCGCAGGCAAGGTGTCGAGCGACCTTCAGAAGGTGATACGGCAGAGACCGAAGCTCTTCGCCGAGCTCATTCGCGAGATGAGAGACATGCCGGATCACGCGATGCTTCGTCTCGTGCGCGAGGTGCGCGACGGCAAATGGTGACCGAAGGAGGAGACCGATGATAGAGCTCAAACGCAACAAGCTCGTCTTTTCATTTCCGGAGGTGCATCCGGACGCGCGGCTCGAGATCGAGTTCGAGCGCACGCTCCGGATTCCCGACGACGGGAGAAACCACTCCCTGCCCCCCGGGCTCGGGAGCTTTCCGCTGAAGCACGTCGACGATTTCGCCGGCGGCGTGCCGGGGCAGTGGCTCGAGCACGGCGGAGTGATGCTGCCGATGCATCAGGCCGAAGCGATGTGGCTCATGTTCCATTCGTCGTACGTATCCGGACACGGCGCGCAGTATCCGTTCGCCGTCAAGATCGCGGCGGGCAAGATCGACGCCGTTTCGGGCGAGCAGTGGACGAACGGCCTCCACGGCGTGCCGCAGGATTATCTCGTCGTCCCCGAACAGCCCTGGCTCGACGGCTTCTGCGTCGAGAAGGGAATCATCCGGCAGTTCGTCGCGATGCCTCTCGGCGGCGGCTACACCGCCGAGGAGCAAATCACGGGCGCCGCGGAGTACGGCGGGCTCCAGATCGTCGCCTATCCGATGAAGCGCGAGGCGTTCGAGCAGCGGTTCCCGAAACGGTCCGTCCGGGAGATGGCGACGGAAGAGACATGCTGCACGCCCATGATGGCGCCGAGCCCGGATATGGGGCTCGCTCCGGGCGGGCGCATGCAACAGGAGATATTCGAGGATCCGTTCGACTTCAAAGATTGGGACCGCTCGATCTCCAGCAGATGTTTCGTGCACATCGCGAACTCCCTCGTCTGGCGCGCGATCACGGGAGAGGCGCCGCCGACCCTGCCGCCAACGGCGGAAGCATACACGAGCGCGGGGCTCCCCTGGTTCGATTACTATGCCGAGGGCGCCGAGGCGCTCGATGGTTCCGATATCCTGAAGCAATTGAAGAGCGTGATCCAGCTCGGCCGCTCGAAGCGCGAGAATCCCGTGCCGGAGAACGGGCCCGTCGCCCCGGAGAGGATCGTTCGCCTCGGCGACAAACGTCCGCGGTATCATGTCAGGGAAGGGAAGTTCTAGCTCGGGTTGTCCGCGGCGCGGGAGTAGCACCCCGCGCCGCGCTCGCCCATCGCCAGCGCAGCGCAGCCTTTGATTATCGCCTCAAGAGCGCCGCCATCTCCCGCACCGCCTGCTCGATCCCGACGAACATCGCCCGCGCAATGATGCTGTGGCCGATGTTGAGCTCCTCGATCTCGCGGATCTCGACGATCTGTCGCACGTTGTGATAGGTGAGGCCGTGCCCCGCGTGCACCTTCATCCCGTGCTTCGCGATCGCCTGGGACGCGTCGCGGATCGCCCGCAGCGTCCGCTCGACCTCGGTCTTCCCCGCGTTCGCGTATTCTCCCGTATGGATCTCGACGGCGTCGAATCCGAGCTTCGCGGCCTCCTTGATCTGCGCGATGTCAGGATTGAGGAAGGCCGCCACGGTGATCCCGCCCTCCCTGAGCGACTTGACGATGGGAACCGCCGCGGCGCTTATCTTGAGAAGATCGAGCCCCCCCTCGGTTGTCACCTCTTCGCGCTTCTCGGGCACGAGCGTCACCGAATCGGGACGGAGCGCGAGCGCGATCTCCTGCATCTCGCTCGTCGCGGCCATCTCCATGTTGACCCGCGTCTGGGCGAGCTCGCTGATGAGGCGCGCGTCGCGGTTCTGGATGTGCCGCCGGTCCTCCCGCAGGTGGAAGGTGATCTGGTCGGCGCCCCCGTGCTCGGCCACCATCGCAGCGGTCACCGGATCGGGCTCCGTCGTCTTCCGCGCTTCGCGGAGCGTGGCCACGTGGTCTATATTGACTCCAAGCCTGATTGTGCTCACTGCCTTCCTCCCTCTGCCATCGCCTGGTTGTGTCTCTTTATCATCTGGGAGATCGTCAGAAAATCGATCCCCTCGTTCCTCGCTTCGTCGATCATCCAGCGGAGATCGTCGAGCGTCGGGGGCTTCACGTGAACGATGCCGATCGCCGAGCCTCTCCGCGCCGCGATCGACAGGAGCTTCCGCATGTTCTCGCGCGTGTCCCCGTCGCCGCCGTCGACGAGCATGTCGTTGGACGCGGCGCTCGTCCCGAGCTCTTTGGCGACCTCGTGCGCGACCGAGTGCGAGGTCGTCACGCTGTCGAAGAAGAAGAGCCCGCGCTCCCGGCAGAGCCGCAGCACCGCCTTCATGAGCGCGCGGTCGGCGGTCGCCTTCGAGCCCATGTGATTGTTGATCCCGACGGCGCCGGGGGTGGTCTCGAGCGCCTTCGCGATCGCCTTCTCGATCTCGGCCGGCTTCATCGATACGCGGATGAGCGGAATCTCGCCGCTGTCCCACCCTTCCTTCTCCGCCTCCATCGGAAGATGGCAGAGAATGTCCTTCCCCGCCTCGGCGGCGGCGAGACAGATCTTTTGAGAATGCTTGAGCCCCGGAATCACCGCGATCGTGAGCGGTATGTCGAGCTCGAGAAACTCCTTCACGAGCTCGTTGTTGAAAAATCCGAAGTCGTCGACGCAGATGGCGACGACGCGCGCGGGACGCTGAGCGGCCCCGGCCCGGTGCTCGCGCTCGGAGCCTTTCTTGATGACGCACCGGTGCGTGAGCGCGCGCCTCGTGCCGATCTCCATCGTGATGATGGTGCCGTCCTTCCCCTCGCGGCAGGAGCGTACCCGCCCTCCGATCGCGCGGACGGACTTCGTTATCGCGGCGTTGATCTGTACGAGAGAGGCGTCGGGGGCCGTCTCGGCGCGGATGATCGTAGCCGCGCCCTCCGCCCCGGCCCGATCCCCGCTCTCGATCCTCAGGTGTTTTCCCATGACGCCGTAACGCCTGAGCGCTCTCACGATCCGCTGCTCGACGTCGCGCTGGACATACGAGTACCGGCTGTCGATCCCGGCGTCGAGGAGGAACACCCTCCCGCTCTCCGTCCTGAAATAGCGATAGATCCCGAGCGCGGCGACGAAAACGAGGCAGAGAACGACCGCGAAAATCTTGAGGCGCGACGAACTGTCCGATTTCTTCTTTACCACATGGATACTATAGGCAGGACGCCGCGGCAAAGTCAAGGACGGCCAAGAGCCGGACGGGGCTTATAGGGGCTTCGGCATATCGTCGCAGCGGATGATCTTGTAGATCTTATTACCGTTCAGGTCGACCGGGACCACGACGAATCTCACGAGGTCATTGGCTATATACGTTGTCGCGCCGCCGGCAGTCATGAGTACAAAGTAGTAATCCCTCGTCGTCTCCCAGCAGTCTTCGCAGGGACTACTGTTGAATTCCACGATCTCGACCCACACGGCCCCATACAATGTCAGATCGAGCCTGTCCAGCCACAGATTGGATTCCGGGTGCGTATGCCTGGCGGCGAGAAACATGTTGCCGGTAATCGCAATATCTTCATCTCTCGTGTAGTACTCTGGAGGCGCGCTGGATGCCTGGTTGAACCACATATAGTCCTCGTGGAGCAGCTTCTCGAATTGCTCGATATCGCGGTCCTTGTAACTCAGGAGAAAGTTGCTGATCACGATGTCTTTGGTTGTCGCCTCGGGGTAACGAGGTTTCGCGACTTTCGGCTGCGTCGGATCATCCGAACAGCCAAGAGCAATAAGCGCGCTCGCCGCAACAGCAAACGCCGTAACGCGCCATAAGGTAAGCCAGTTCATGAATAATCCTCCCCTGGAAAGATAATTAATCATACTCCAAGCGGAGCGCGGAATCAAGGGGGGGCAAAAGAAAAGCCCCCTCGGGGGAGGGGGCTTTGTATAATTGTCGACTGCCGTACCGGGCTCTACGGGCGGCCTATGCGTCACTAGCTCGGCTTCTTGATATCATCGGCCCGTCGAAGCTGGTAGATCTTCTGATTGTTCTTAACAACGCCGATCGCGATGAACTTGACAAGGTCGTTTCCGACCCATGTCGTCTCTCCTCCATTAAGACGTGCCAAGATAGAGTATTCTCGCGTCGTCTCCCAGCAGTCGTCGCAGGGAATTTCGCCGATGGCATATATCTGTTCCCAATACCCTCCCTGCTGAACTATCGTCAGCTCGAGCTTCTCGAGCCACCATTGCGGATCGATGTTGCTGCTATTATCAGCCATGTCAAATAGTTGACCCGTCTGGGCGATATCCGTTGTCCTATCGTAGTATTCTGGCGTTTCCCCGCCCGGCTGGTTGTACCATATATAATCATCATGAAGGAGCTCGATGAACCGATCCTTGTTGTGCTCCTTGTAGCACTGCACGAGATTGTAAATGATGTTTTCCTTATCTGTCAGAGATTTGTAGGTAGGTTTGGGAACAGGCGGCGGCGCCTCTTCGTCCGGAGAAAGGATACATCCCGAATAAACGACCAGGGCGAACACGGCGATCGCCAGGAACGCATATTTCATTCTGCTTCCATACATACGTTTTCCTCCTATCGGAATTGTAACACATTCTGGCGAACTATTCAAGAGCATATTTGCCTCAGGTATGTCTGATTCTCGACCACTTTATGCAATCTCCTGCGCCCTATTGGCGCAGAGCTCCCCTCAGAATACCCGAGGTTGGGTTCGCGCCGCTCGGCTGGATATCCTCCCATTTGGATAGAACCCACCCCTGCGTGCCCTGGACTATCGTAAATTTGGCTATCCCCGCATAGACCACGGCGGGGGAACCGTCCCCGATGCTCAGCGTAATCGTGTAGGTGCCTTCGTAGGTCGCAAGGCCCACCTGCTCGTTTTCGTAGGTGAAGGTCATATTCGCGTCGCCGAACTGCACGCTCCTCTCGCCGAGATAGAGTGTCTTTATCCGCGCGAGAACGGCGAGCTCCACCGTCTTGGTCCAGTCCGCGAAACCTCCCGGGTATATGTTCTCGGCGTCGGCGGACGGGACGAAGGTGAACGCCGGATCGAGGCTCCGCTCGTAGTTCGAGTCGAGGTTCGAGGCGAGCCCGCTCTTGAGATTGACGAATACGTCTTTGGAGCTGTTGGGCACGATCCATGGATACAACTCCGTTCCGCCCCCCGGGGTTTCGGGCGTGCGCGGTTCGAAGATGCATCCCTCCTGCGCGATCGCCGCGAGCAGCAGCAGGCCCGCGATACAATATTTTCGCATGACGCTCCTCCTCCTTCTAGAATCTGAGCGTAAGCTCCGAATCGGCTTGCCAGTATTCCTTTCGCTCGTCCGAGATATTGGAGCCGTAGTTCCTCACGTACGCGACGTCGAGCGATATGCCGCCGCGCTCTCCGAATTTCATCGTTCTCGCGATACCGAATGTCATGCCTCCCGAATCGTACGTGGTCGTCGACGAGATGATCTTGCGTCCGTTCCGGGAGCCGAAGACGTTGCTCCTTTGAATGCTGAAATCGCCCGCAGCCGTCACGAGAAAATCCGCCATCACCTGGTACCTGGCCGTCAGCTCCAGGGAGTGATCGAACGTCTCGTTCGTCGGGCTGTACCGCCGTCCCGCCGCCCGCATGAGATAGCTTCCGGTGTCTTTTTTGAGATAGCTGTGCAGGAAATCGAACGTGAGCGAAGGAAACACATTGAAGTTCGCCCGCGTATTGAGGCTTGTCGTCCTGTTGAGGTAATTCTTGTCCTCCGTATAGACGAAATCGGTGAACTCGATCTTGATGATGTAGTCCTGAGAAAGGGTGAGCCAGGGCGCCGGGTTCAGACTGAGCCGCGGGCCAAGCTG
>JBFYZM010000061.1:0-6601 GCA_041309505.1 Candidatus Krumholzibacteriota bacterium | reverse complement strand
GCCCTTTCTCGCGCACGATCCCAACCTCGCCGCCGGGCTGCCGATAAAGAACGCGGCGCTCGTGCGGCGCGGCGACCGGCTCGTTCCCGAGCAGCCCGCGCGCGTCGGGAACGGATCGTTCGAGAAATACCGGGGGGATCGCGCGGCCGACTTCGGCCTGCAGGACGATTCGGGAAAGGGCTCGTTCGTCGACACGAAGACATTCAGGGAGGGACGCGCGTCTCTCCGTTTCGAGAGCGGGGGGCTCGATGGCGAGCACGGCATGGGCCGGGTGTTCCAGAGAATCGCGGTCGAGCCGTGGCAGCAGTACCGTATCCGCGTCTGGATGAAAACCGAACACCTCACGGCGCGCCAGCTCGGCGTCGTCGCGCTCGTATCGCGCCGGACGCTGCAATTTCAGGACCTCGTCGTTCCGGAGGAGCAGGGATTCAGATACGTGAGCGGCGCGGAAGATCTCACGACCGATTGGATCGAGCAATCGGTGACGTTCAACAGCCTTGGGTATTCGAGCGTGATCGTCGGCGCCGGTGTTTGGGGCGCCAAAGCAGGGAAGATCTGGTGGGACGACCTGCGCGTCGACGCCGTGCCGACGCTCAACGTCCTGCGGCGCGAGACGCTCCCCCTCGCCGTCACCGGGAGGCGCGGCGCCGTGTACGAGGAGGGGCGCGATTTCGAGCGAATCGAGGATCCGGCGCTCGGGCAATTCCGGTGGCCGGGCACCTACGATACGCGCCACGAGCCCCCCGCGATCGGCGTTCCCGCCGGCTCGCGCATCCGGGAGGGAGAACGCGTGTCGCTCTCGTGCTATCACCCCGCGATATTCAACGCGGGCCAGGTGAGCTGCACCCTGGCCGACGAAAAGGTCTTCGATCTGTGCCGGCGGGAGATCGAATGGACGCGCGAGACTCTCGCGCCGGACGGCTACTTCTTCGCGAACGACGAGATCCGCTGCGCCGGATGGGAGCCTTCCGACAGAAAGAGATTCCGCAGCTCGGGCGAGCTTCTCGCGTACAACATCCGGCGTTCCAGCGAGATCGCGAGGAGCGCCGGCGGGGGCAAGCCGCTCTACGTCTGGTCCGACATGTTCGACCCGAACCACAACGCGCGTGCGGATTACTATCTCGTGAATAACTCCTTCGCCGGATCGTGGGAGGGCCTCGATTCCGACGTCACCGTTATGAAATGGGGCGAGCCGGAAAAGGCGGGGAAGAGCCTCGCGTTCTTTTCCCGGCGCGTGAGGAATGTCATGATCGCCGGTTTCTACGACGAAGACGTGGAAACGAATCGCGCGCTTTGGGCGAGCGCCATCGGAGAGGCGCCGAACGTCGCCGGCGTCATGTACACGACGTGGCGCGGCGACTATTCGAAGCTCGAGGAGTTCGCGCGCGTCTGGTGGGGCGGCGCCCGCGCGCCGGCGGAGCGGCGATGACGAAGGGTTTCGTCTTCGACGTGAGGCGTTACGCCATCCACGACGGGCCGGGCATCCGGACGGCCGTATTTCTCAAGGGATGTCCTCTCTCCTGCTGGTGGTGCCACAATCCCGAAAGCCAGGCTCCGGGCCCGGAAATGATTTTCCGCGAAGGCCGATGCATCGCGTGCGGCGCCTGCGTCGAAGCATGTCCCGAGAGAGCGCTCTCGCGGGACGCAAAAGGCCGCCCGGTCGCCGGCCTCGGCTCGTGCGCGCGCTGCGGCGCGTGCGCGGCCGTCTGCTACGCGGAGGCGCGCCGCATGGCGGGGCGCGAGGCGACCGTCGAGGAAATAATGGCGGAAGTGGAACGCGACGCCGCGTTCTACGAACGATCGGGCGGCGGCGTCACCTTCTCCGGCGGCGAGCCGCTCATGCAGATCGATTTTCTGGATGCCCTGCTCCGCGCGAGCCGCGGGCGCGGCATACATACCGCTCTCGATACGTGCGGCTACGCGCCGCGGGAGTCGATCGACAGGATCCGCGGGATGGTCGATCTCTTTCTGTACGACATCAAGCTCGTCGACGACGCGAGGCATCGTGAGCTGACGGGGGTCGCGAGCGAGCCGATCGTCGAGAACCTCCTGGCCCTGTCGCGGCATGGCCACGCAATCAGGCTGCGCTTCCCCGTCATCCCGGGGATAAATGACGACGAGAAATCGGTACAGGAGATCGGGGCTTTGGCAAGCTCCTTGCCAACCTTAATTGGAATTGATATAATTCCGTATAACAGGCTGGGCGCCGAAAAGTACGCCCGCCTCGGGAGACCGTACCGGCTGCCGGACGCTCCCGCGCTTCCTGCGGAGCGCATAAAGGAGATCGCCGGGATTCTCGGCTCCTTCGGACTGCACGTGAATATCGGAGGCTGAACCGATGATGACCCCCAGGGTCGCTCGCTTGAGGCGGGAGAGCCTCGACGCGAAGCCCTCCATATCGACCGAACGCGCCGAGCTCGTGACGGAGGCATACGCCGAGACGGGAGAGGATCTCCCCGCGCCTCTGCGCCGCGCTTTCGCATTCCGCCATCTCATGGAACGCAGAACGATCTATATCGGTGAGGGTGAGCTCATCGTGGGGGAGAAAGGCCCCGCGCCGAAAGCGACGCCGACCTTCCCGGAGCTCTGCTGCCACAACCTCGAAGATCTCGACCTTCTTGATTCGCGCGAAAAGATTCCGTTCGCCGTGAGCGCGGAGGCGCGGCGCGTGTATGCCGAGAAGATCATTCCCTTCTGGCGCGGGAAAACAATCCGCGAGCGGCTGTTTCTGGAAATGACGCCCGAATGGAAGGCGGCCTACGAGGCGGGCGTCTTCACCGAGTTCATGGAGCAGCGCGCGCCGGGGCATACCGTGCTCGACGACAAGATCTACTCGAAGGGCTTCATCGATTTCAAAAAGGACATCGAGCGCAGCCTCGCGGCGCTCGACCGCGCGCACGATCCGCTCGCGGAGGCGAAGGGGCACGAGCTCGAGGCGATGCGGATCTGCGCGGACGCCCTCGTCGTCTTCGCCGAGCGCCACGCCGCAAAAGCGCGCGAGCTCGCCCGCGCGGAGCGCGATCCGGAGCGAAAGGCCGAGCTCGAACGCGTCGCGGCGATCTGCGAGCGCGTCCCCGCGCATCCCCCGCGCGATTTCCACGAGGCGCTCCAGTACTACTGGTTCGCGCACCTCGGCGTGACGACCGAGCTCAACACGTGGGACGCGTTCAACCCGGGGCATCTCGACCGGCACCTTCTCCCGTTCTACCGGAAAGGGATCGAGGAGGGAACGCTCACGCGCGAGCGCGCCGAGGAGCTCCTCCAGTGCTTCTGGATCAAGTTCAACAATCAGCCGGCCCCTCCGAAGGTGGGAGTGACCGCCGAGGAGAGCGGCACCTATACCGATTTCGCCCAGATCAACACGGGTGGCGTGAACGAGGACGGCTCCGACGGCGTGAGCGAGCTCACCTTCCTGATGCTCGACGTGATCGAGGAGATGCGGCTGCTGCAGCCGAGCTCTTCGATCCAGGTGAGCGAGAAGAGCCCCGACGCGTTCGTCGAGCGCGCGGCGCGTATCATCAGGACCGGCTTCGGGCAGCCGTCCGTGTTCAACGCGGACATGATCGTGCGAGAGCTCGTCCGGCAGGGGAAATCTCTCGCCGACGCGCGCGCCGGAGGTTCGAGCGGATGCGTCGAGGTGGGGGCCTTCGGCAAGGAGAGCTACATCCTCACGGGCTACTTCAACATGCCGAAGGTGCTCGAAATCACGCTCGCGAACGGTGTCGATCCGAGGACCGGCAAGAGAATCGGGATCGAGACGGGAGACCCCGCCGGTTTCGCCTCGTTCGACGAGATGTTCGCCGCGTACGAGAAACAGCTCCGCCATTTCGTCGACATCAAGATCCGCGGGAACGATGGCGTCGAGCGGCTCTACGCCGAGCGAATGCCGGCGCCGTTTCTCTCGATATTGATCGACGACTGCGTCGCGAAGGGCGTCGACTACAACGCCGGCGGCGCGCGATACGACACGAGCTACATCCAGGGGGTCGGGCTCGGCACGATCGCCGACTGCATGAGCGCGATCAAGCATCACGTCTTCGACGAGAAATCGCTCTCGATGGAGCGACTGCTCGCGGCGCTCGCGCGCGATTTCGCCGGCGAGGAGCGGCTCCGTCAGATGCTGCTCAACCGGACCCCGCGCTACGGCAACGACGACGACCGCGCCGACGGCCTGATGCGGCGGCTCTTCGACGCATATTTCGACGCGATCGACGGAAGGCCGAACACGAAGGGCGGCACCTACCGCATCAACCTGCTGCCGACCACCGTTCACATTTACTTCGGGCGCGTCACGGGCGCCACGCCGGACGGACGAAAGGCCGCGGAGCCTCTGTCCGAGGGAGTTTCGCCGGTGCAGGGCGCCGATCGAAAGGGCCCGACGGCCGTTCTCCGGTCGGTGGCGAAGATGGACCACGCGAGAACGGGCGGCACGCTTCTCAATCAGAAATTCACGCCCCAGATTCTCGAGGACGAGACGGGGCTCCGCGGGCTCGGCTCGCTCATCCGCACCTACTTCGGGCTCGGCGGCCATCATGTCCAGTTCAACGTGGTGGACGCCTCCACGCTCCGCGCCGCGCAGCGCGACCCCGCGCGGCACCGGGATCTCATCGTGCGCGTCGCCGGCTACAGCGACTACTTCTGCGATCTCGGCGAAACGCTCCAGAACGAGATCATCGCCCGGACGGAACACGGCTCGCTCTGAGCGCGATTTCGGCGCATTCAAACGGGAACAAAAAACACCCCGTGTGTGTATTACTGGCGGGGCGCCGTTCGTGGGGTCTCAGGACGAAGCGTGGTGGGCGCATTCGGCCGCGGCGCCCCTTGAGTTTCTCGGGGGCGAGCCAAAATGAAATCATTCTGCATGACGTTTCTCGTGCTGCTTATTCTGTTCTTCATCATGACGCTCGTATGCGGCGGCAAGTGACATTCACTCCATTTTGCGTTCCATGTGCGTTTTCTGCTATACTGGGGCAGATTCGTTTCATCGAGGAGGACCGCGGATGAGGAACGTGGCTTTGATTCTCGCGCTGCTCGCGCTTGTTCCGGGATCGTCTCTCTTCGGCGCGGCGCGCCCCGTGATCTTCGCTTCGTACGCCGGGGACGGCGACCAGCTCCATAATACGCTCGTTCTCGTCGAGAGCGTTCGAGCCTTCGGCGGCCAATTCGCCGACGCGCCGGTCTGGATTTATACGCCCTCCAATGTTTTGAAGACTCAAGAGAAACTCGTGAAGAGTCTCTCCGCTCTCGGGGCGGATGTGAGGGCAAGCGACGCGCCCGTGGATTCGCGAAAGGTCCCCTACGCGGGAAAGGTGTTCGCGGCGGCGCGCGCCGAGGCGGCGGCGAAGGGCGCCGCTTCGATCCTTGTCTGGATGGACGAGGACACCGTCGTGCTCAAGGAGCCGAGGGATCTCGCGCTCGCCCGGGGAAAGAGCCTCGGATACCGGCCCGTCATGCATCGGAATATCGGCTCTCTGTATTCGGAGAAACCGGATGCGTTCTGGCGCCGCGTCTACGAGAAGCTGTCGGTTCCGGAAACCGCCGTTTTCCCGATGAAGACGGTCGCCGACGGAAAGACGATTCGCCCTTATTTCAACGCGGGGCTTCTCGCCGTGCGCCCCGAGCGCGGGCTGCTGCAGAAATGGGCCGAAGCCTTCACGGCGCTGTATCGCGATCCCGTTCTCGTCGATATGTGCGGGAAGGACGAGCGCGCCCACCTCTTTCTTCACCAGGCGGCGCTCACCGGCGCGATCATGAAGAATCTCGAGAGAGAAGAGATGGCGCCGCTTCCCGACGGCTACAACTATCCGATATTTTTCAAGGAGATGTACGGCGCGGACAAGGCGTTCGATACGCTCGACGGGGTCGTGACGCTCCGGTACGACGCCTATTTCAAGAACCCGGCCCCGGACTGGAGCGCGAAGCTCAAGGGCCCCGCCGCGACCGTCTCGTGGCTCGAGGAACGTTTGGGGCGCGGGAACGGAGCGAAGAGCGGCGCCGATACGAAGATGCGATCCAAGTTTCAGCATGGAGTCAAGCCCTCGTGAGGGAGGATCTCGAGTGAGCGAGAATATCTTCAAGGTCGATTCCTTTACGGAGAAGCCGTTCGCGGGAAATCCGGCGGGGGTTTGCATTCTCCCGGGGCCGCGCGACGAGGCGTGGATGAAGAACGTCGCGCGCGAGATGAACCTTTCGGAGACGGCGTTTCTCTACAGGGGAAGGGACGGCTACGAGCTTCGCTGGTTCACGCCCGTGGCCGAGGTCGAGCTCTGCGGCCACGCGACGCTCGCGAGCGCGCACATTCTCTGGGAGACGGGCGATCTCGCGCCGAAGGCGCAGGCGAGGTTCCAAACGAAGAGCGGGCTTCTGACCGCGGCGCGGAGCGGAGGCCTGATCGAGCTCGATTTTCCCGCGAAGCCGGAGAAGCCGGCGGAGCCGCCGGAGGGTCTTGCCGAGGCTCTCGGCGTGGCGCCTCGTCACGTGGGGCGGAACGCGTTCGATTATCTCGTCGAGGTCGAATCGCAGGAGATCGTGCGCGACGCCGCGCCCGATTTCGCGCGCCTCAAGAAGATCCGCGCCCGCGGGGTAATGATCACGGCGGCCG
>JBFYZM010000060.1:0-4622 GCA_041309505.1 Candidatus Krumholzibacteriota bacterium | reverse complement strand
CTTGTTCCTGAACGACACGCAGGGCCCCGGCGGAGATCCGCTCAGGAAGAGCAGATACTCGCCCTCCGGGGATATCATCGGCGACATTTCCACTTTCTCGGTGTTGATCGCGCTCCCGAGCTTCTCGGGAGTCTCGTACGCGCCCCTCACGAAGCGCGAACGCCAGATATCTCCGTCCGTCGCGTAGTAGTAGGTGCCGTCGCGATCGAACGAGAACGTGAGGAAAGTGACCCGCGGCCCGGCAGGTATCGGCAGTTCCTTGCAGAACTTCGGCTCGCTCCAACCGCTCTTCGTTTTTTCGAGATACCAGGTGCGCTTCTCGTATTGCGGAACCGCCACGCCGTCCACCGGCCGTTCCGAGAGGAAATAGAGCCTCTTTCCGTCGTGGGAGAAGAAGGGATGGTCGTCCCGGAATTCCTTCTCCGAGAAGGGAACCTTGCGCGGGTAGATCCAAAAGCCGTTCTCGATCCTCGTCGTCATAATGTAGCCGAACGAATATCCCCCGCCGCGCGACTCGATCATGGGATTCCAGAATATCTCGTCCCCCTTGGGGGAAACGGCGACGGTGGAGTGCGGCCGGTACCGGTGCGAGACGATGCCCGGGGCGAACTCCTCCGGCGTCAACCCGGGACGCGGCCTACCGAGATACTTGCCTTTGATCTTCGGGAAATTCGGCGCGCTCGTATCGGCGCCGGCGGAGGCGAGATGCGCCGCCAATTCGCCGTCGTCTCTTTCGCCGGCGACGTTGTACGGCGTCTGGCCGAGCATGTTTCTCGCGTCGATATCGGCCCCGCGCGCGAGCAAAAAGGAGATGATCTCCCGGTTCCCCTGCTCGGCGGCGATATGGAGCGGCACCCAACCGAACTTGTCCTTTTTTTTCACGTCAAAACCCTCGCCGACCAACGCTTCGACGATGCGGCGCGAGCCGCCTCCGGCCGCGGCGTGAAGCAGAGCGCCCGCGGTGTCCACGGACGCCCCGCGGGAGAGCAGCGCGTCGAAGAGCCGCTCGAGCCCGCCGCCCGCCGCGTCGTGCAGGATCTGCGTTCCCTCCCGCCCGCCGAGGGGCGGCTCGGCCCCGGCGTCGAGAAGCACGTCGACCGCTTCCCTGTTCGGCCGCCACGCGGCGAGCATGATCGGCGTCCATCCCGAATTGTCGGCGGCGTTCACATCCGCGCCGAGATCGACGAGCAGCTTTATGGTCGCCGGATCTCCGCCGTCCCGGGCAGTGGCGCAGAGAGGCGTCCTGCCCCACGTATTGCGCGTCTCCAGCAGCCGGGCGTCCGCCCGGATCAGCTCTCTTACCTTGGCGGTATCTCCGCTCGTCGCCGCTTGGTGAATATCCTGAGCGCCGATCTGCACCGAGAGAAGCAGGGCGCCCACCGCGCACAGCAGCGCTCTTGATGTATTCATCGCGATTCCCTCCCGTTTCAAAAAAAGACCTTCCGCGCTATATCTGGAAGAGGTACTGCAGCTTCAGGAAGAACTGCCGGTCGGTGAGGTCCCAGCCCTCGCGTCCGTCGCTCGCGAAGTCGAAGTCGCGGTAGTTGTGCGTCGAGCCGATGTAGAACATCGTGAGCGAGTTGATCCGGTAGGTGACGAGCGGATCGAAATCCCAGGTCCTCCAGCGATCGTTGTACTGCGAGACGACGCGTATCGAGAGCTCGCGCGACATCTGCAGAGACAGGCGCGACCACAGGACGGACTGCGAGAACAGTCTCTCGCCGGTCTTCAGATCGTCGCTCTGAATGTAGTTGAAGGAGGCGTCCATCGTCAGACGATCTAATGGCTTTATTGTCGCCCCGAATCCGTAATCGAGCTGCTTGCCCATGACGAGATCGTAGCGCGCGATGCGGTGCCCGTAGTTGACGTATGCGTTGAGCTTCAGGGCGTCCCATGGCTGGGTCGAGAGACAGTTGTGCGCCGTCCAGATGCCGTTGAACTGCGTGCCGTGGAAGTTTTCGTTGCTCGCCATATACATGGCGTGCATTCCCGTCTGGGCTGCCCGGAACTGCACCTCGAGGTTCGGGCTGATCCATTCGTCCTTGCGGTCGCCGTCGAAGTTCCACTTGCGGGCGACTTCTATGCTGCCTTCGATCTCCTGCAGTATCGTGCTCTTTTCGAATCGCAGAACGGCGCTCACGTCGGCCGAGGCCATGCGCTGATTGTTCTGCGGCTCGAATCCGTTATCCGCGCGGAAGGTCGGGCTGAGCTCGTTATAATGCAGGGAGACGCCGTAGTTGCTCGTGTTCCTGCTGACGCCGGCGGCCATCGCATGCCCCCAGTAGCGCTCGCCGTCGAGCCCGGCCGTGTACGTGTCGTCGCCGAAGCGGCTCGCGTTGAAGGCGCTGTCCGGCACGAGGGCGAGGTTGTCGACCTCCTCGGTATGCGACGCGAGAAACTGGAGCCTGAACGAGTTGCTCTTCGAAAGACGGATCTGCCCGTCGACGCTCGCCAGCGACCCCATGCCGCCTCCGTCGAAAATCCTGTTGGTCGCGAGAAATCCCAGGTGCGACTGCTTGCCGAGATCGTGCCTCACCCGGAGAATATTGGAGTAGCTCTTCCCGTTCTCGACGAACTCGCTCGATTCCTCGAACGGCAGGATGATCACCGAGTGCTCGTCGCGGGCGGTGAGAAACGCCGTGCTGTTGGAGCCGTTTCGCCACGTGAGCTTTCCCGCGCCGATCGGATCGTTGATCGATCTCGTGTAGACGGCGTTGAAGTACGTGTTGAAGAGATCGCTCCCCTCCTGGAAGAAGGGGCGCTTCTCGGGGAAGAACAGGGCGAAGGTGGAGTTCACGTCGATCTGGGCCGCGTCCGCCTCGACCTGGCTGAAATCGGGGTTGATCGTCGCCTCCGCGCTCATCTCGGAGCTGATGTCGTAAGCGATCCCGAGCCCGACGTCCCCCTTGATCTCGCCGTTCTCGAATCGGCCGTCTTCGCCGAGAAAACCGGATTCGTGCGCGACGGCCGAGGGCAGAAGCTCGAGGCCCGAGCTTCGCTTGATGCCGGAAATGCCCGTCATGGTCCCCCACTGGCAGGGCCAGCATTCGTCGTCGCGGTTGTAGGCGGCCCACGAGTATTGGTAGCGGCAATCCCGCGGGCGGTTGCGCCAGAAATCGACCCGCCATGCCTGCTCCTCGCGGTCGGGAAAGCGCAGGCTCGCGAACGGGATCGCCATCTCGGCCACCCATCCGTCCTCGGTGATCCGGCCTGCCGATTGGAAAATCATATCGTAGCCGCTGTCCTCGCCATAGGCCGAGGAGTAGAGAAGATCCCCCGGAATGCCGTAAGGATTCGCGGATATCTCGAATGCATGCGTCGCTTCGCCGTACGTGTCGAGGCACAGGATCACGTAGTCGCCGGAGAACATCTTGTCTCTTTCGCAGAACGAGGCCCGCACCTCGGCGGGATCGTCGTGGCACAACCATGCGACGTACAGATTCTCGTTGTCGTAGGTGACGAGCACCTCCGTGTCGACGGCGGGTTTGGTCTGGTTGCCGGGATTGTGCTCGGCGAAGTTGTCGGCCTTCGCTGCTCCGCTCCAGCCGGCGTCACTCAGGTCCCCGTCGATCTTAATGAGACCCGCCGCCCGGGAGATCTTGAGCTCCGGATGATAAACCGGCACGTAGGGCTTTTCCTGCCCCGCGGCCGGCGCGGAAAGCCAGGCGCAGGCCGGAAGAACAAAGCAGAGCACGATAATCGAACGAGCGGAGCGGTCGGGTCGCATCATTGCTTGTGTCCTTTGATCGGAGTCGTTGCCTGTCGTGTCCGGTTCAGAGATTCGAATATGCTAGTTCATTATACGAAACGCGAGGTTATAGGTTCCATCTTGCGCGGCGAATTCCGCGACACGAAAATTCTCATAACGTGCTGACAGGCATAAAGATACGGCCTCCTTGCCCCGGCCGCCGCGGACGTCGCCGGATCGGGGAGGCCGTTTCATGTCTGCGTTTACCGTCGCTCGTCTTTACTTGCCGTCGCTCGGGCCCGTATTGATTATTCGTCCTCTTCGACGCTCTCGTGGACCTTCGCGAGACCGCTCTTCTCGTCGATCTTGGCGAGCATCTTCTTGCCGTTCTCGTTGTCGGGATTCATCGCGACGGACTTCTCGTAGAGCGCGCGGGCCTTTTCGGTCTTGCCCGCCGCCAGCATCGCCTCCCCGAGGCTGTCGTAGGCGTTCCACGAATCGGGGTACAGGTGGACGTTCAATTTGAAGACCGAGACCGCCTTCTTGATCTCCCCGCCGAACAGGTAGAGATAGCCGAGCGTGTTGATCTCGCCTTCCTTGAAGTAGTACCTGTCGTTGTCGGCGCTCTTCTTCTCGGCCAGCACCTGCGCGCGATGCTCGCCGGCCTCGAGCCCCTTCTTCTCGATCACGTCGTGGATGAGCGCCGCCGCGGAGTTCTCGTTCTCGGATATCTTCTCCCAGGAGAGCTTTATCTTCTCCTCCGCGCCCAGCTTCGACATTTCCTTCTTGGCCTTGAGCTCCTTCTTGAACTTTTCGCGCTCCTCGGCGCTCATGCCCTCCATCTTGATCTTGAGCTGCTCCTCGTGCTCCCTGAGCGCCGCCTCTTTCTTCTCGAGCTCGGCGGCCTTCTTTTCCTTGTCGCACTTTTCCTGCG
>JBFYZM010000059.1:0-8597 GCA_041309505.1 Candidatus Krumholzibacteriota bacterium | reverse complement strand
CCCGAAGTGCTTGATCATGTCCATCGTCGCCATCGCGAGCCCCGCTCCGTTCACGATGCAGCCGATGCTCCCGTCGAGCTTCACGAAGGAGAGCCCCGCTTCGCGGGCCTCCACTTCGCCGCGATCCTCCGCCGATTCGTCCCGCATCGCGTCGATCTCTTTCTGCCGGTAGAGACCGCTGTCGTCTATATTGATCTTCGCGTCGATCGCCCAGACCTCCCCGGCGGGGGTCACGACGAGCGGATTGATCTCGGCGAGGGACGCGTCGACCGCCATGAACGTCCGATAGAGCGCGGCGAGGATGGGGCCGATCTTCTTCGCGGTATCCTTGTCGCCGCTCAGCGAGGCGGTCATCCGCCGCATCTGGAACGGCAGGATGCCCCATGCCGGATCGATGACGACCTTGAGAATCCTCTCCGGAGCCGTTCGCGCGACCTCTTCGATGTCGATGCCGCCGGCGGGCGACACCATCATGAGGGGCTTCCGGCTCCGCCGGTCGATCACCATACCGACGTAGAATTCCTTCGCGATGTCGACGGCCCGAGCGACGAGGACCTTTTCGACCCGTATTCCCTTGAGATCCATGCCGAGAATCGCCTTCGCTTTCGCCGCCGCCTCGTCGGGGGTCGACGCGAGCTTGACGCCGCCCGCCTTGCCCCTGCCGCCGACGAGAACCTGCGCCTTGACGACGACGGGACAGCCGATCTCCTCCGCCGCTTTCCGGGCGTCCTCGGGATTCAGCACGAGGCGGCTCGGAGGAACCGGCAGGCCGAATTTTGTGAACAGCGCGCGGGCATCCGCTTCATGGATCTTCAAGACAGACCTCCGTTATTCAATTATAATTCAAGCTATTACAGTGATTACTTAATGTATAGCTTTATACCTTTATATATTTTCCGATCACGTCTTTCAGGTCGGGATGCCCGATCTCCTGGAGGTCATACATGACCCTGAGAGCCGGCTGCGGAATCTTGACGTAACGCTGGAGATCGATCGGCGTCCCGATGATGACGAGATCGCAGGCGACCCGGGCGATCGTCTTCTGAAGGTCCTTGACCTGCTCCGGACCGTATCCCATCGCCGGGAGCAGCGGGCCTATATCCGGATATTTCACGAAGGTCTTCGCGATCGTGCCCGTGACCCAGGGTCTCGGATCGACGATCTCCTTCGCGTGGAATTTCCGGGCCGCCATGATCGCGGCGCCGTATTTCATGCCGCCGTGGGTGAGCGTCGGGCCGTCCTCGACGCAGAGAACCCGCTTGCCCTTGATCCGCTCGGCATGGTCGACGCGAATGGGAGAGGCACCGTCGATCACGATCGCGCGCGGGTTGAGCGCCATGATATTCGCCCTGACCTCCTCGACGCGGCAGAGATCCGCCGTGTCGATCTTGTTGATGACGATCGCGTCCGCCATGAGGATATTCGTCCGTCCCGGGTAATAGGAGAGCTCGTGCCCGGCGCGGTGCGGATCGGCGACGACGATGTTCAGATCGGGCTTGTAGAACGGCAGATCGTTGTTGCCTCCGTCCCAGAGGACGACGTCCGCTTCCTTCTCCGCTTGCCTGAGGATGGCCTCGTAATCGACGCCGGCGTATATGATGACTCCCTTTACGATATGCGGCTCGTACTCCTCGATCTCCTCGATCGTGCATTCATGCTTGATGAGATCGTCGAGCGTCGCGAAGCGCTGCACCTTCTGCTTCGCGAGGTTGCCGTACGGCATCGGATGGCGGATCGCGACGACCTTGTACCCCGCCTCGATGAGGATATCTGCGACCTTGCGCGTCGTCTGGCTCTTGCCGCTCCCCGTGCGCACCGCGCAGATGGAGATGAGGGGCTTCACGCTCTTGACCATCGTCGGCGCGGCCCCCGCGAGGACGAAATGCGCGCCGAGCGAGTTCACGAGGGCCGCCTTCTCCATGACGTATTGATTCGAGACGTCGCTGTACGCGAACATCACCTCGTCGATCCCGTTCTTCACGACGAGTCCGGCGAGCTCCGACTCGGCGACGATCGGAATCCCCTTGGGGTAGAGCGGTCCCGCGAGGGACGCAGGGTACTTCCTCCCCTCGATGTCGGGGATCTGCGTGGCCGTGAAGGCGACGACCTCCACGTCCTTTCTCCCCCGGTAGAGCGTGTTGAAATTATGAAAATCTCTCCCTGCTGCGCCCATGATGACGATTCTTTTCCGCTTCATAAATGAAACGCTCACCTCCGTACTTTCCGTATCAACGAAGTGGTCGAGAAGCCCTTGCGCATCGGCACACGCTTCACTCGACCGCCGCTCTCCTCGACGAATCTCGCTCCCACGATCTCATCCCTGCCGTACTCGGCTCCCTTGACGAGGACGTCCGGCTCGAGCTCGCGAATCGCTTCGAGCGGCGTGTCCTCGTCGAAGATGACGACGCGATCGACCGCCTCGAGCGCCGCGAGCACGAACGCCCGGTCCTTCTCCCCGACGAGAGGCCGCCCGCGCCCCTTGAGCCTGCGCACCGAAGCGTCGCTGTTGACGCCGACGACGAGAATATCGCCGAAACCCTTCGCCTCCCGAAGGAGCTCGACGTGACCCCGATGCACGAGGTCGAAGCATCCGTTCGTGAAAACGATGATCTTCTTCCTGTTTCGCGCCCGGAAACGCGCGAGCGCGTTTCTCGAGAGTGTCTTGTCGCGCATGTCGGACATACCGGCGCTACCTGAACGCGGCCTCGAGCTCCTCGCCCGTCACGGCCGCGGTTCCGAGCTCCCTGATAACGATCCCCGCGGCGGCGTTCGCGAGCTCGATCGCCTCGTGGATCGTCCCTCCGGCGGCGATCCCCGCCGCCAGCACGCTGATCACGGTGTCCCCCGCTCCCGTCACGTCGTACACTTCGCTCGCCCGGGCGGCGAAATGACGCGGCCGCGCCTTGTCGCGGAAAAGGGTCATTCCTTCTTCTCCGCGGGTAATGAGAACGGCCCCGGCCTCGAGGTCGCGGAGCAGCGATTTTCCGACGGACTCGAGGTCCTCTTCGCTCCTGATCCGCCTGTTGTAGAATCCGCCCGCTTCCTTCTTGTTCGGCGTCACCGCGAAGGCCCCGCGGTACAGGGAAAAATGGCCTTCCTTCGGATCGATGAGAAACGGAACGTCGCGGCGAGCGCAGAGCTTCCGCACGAGATCCATGACCTCCTCCGTGACGACCCCTTTTCCGTAATCGGAAACGATAACGGCGTCCGCTCCGGCCAGCGCCTTCTTCACCGCCGCGAGGAGCTTTTCGAGAAGGGCGCCGCGCATCGGCTCGGCCGATTCGAAATCGGCTCGAACGACCTGCTGACTGTGCGCGACGATGCGTATCTTCTCGGTCGTCGGGCGGCGCGGATCTGAGAGAATCGACGCCGGCGACAAGCCCTTTTCCCCGAGCAGGTGCGAGAGCTCCGCGCCCGATCCGTCCCTGCCGACGACGCCGGCAAGCGACGTCCTCACGCCGAGCGAGAGGAGATTCCATGCGACGTTCGCCGCGCCTCCGGGGCGGACAGTCGTGTCCCTGACGGCGACGACGGGCACGGGCGCCTCGGGGCTGATCCGGTCGACCGCTCCCCAGATGTAGCGATCCAGCATGATATCGCCGACAACGGCGACGCGCGAGCGCCGCATCGCGCGGCACATTTCTCTTACCCTGCTCTTACGCATACAGAAGCGCTCTGTTCTTTGCCGGATTCCCGGATGGAAGGGCGAACTTCCTCTTTCACTATAGTTTATGCTTTCGGGAATATACCGCAGAATGCGCGCCCATTTCAAGGACATTTGTCTCGCTCGCTCGCGCAACTCCCGCCGCGGGAGCATCTCAAGCTCCGCGCCTGCCCCACCCGAAAAGAGGCCCCTCCCCTTTTCTATGCTCATCCCAGAGCCGCCTGAAGCGGTTGATATATATAGCCTTGAAGAGCTCTTCCTTTTCGGGAAAATGTTCGAGAACGTACTCGCGGAACTTCCGCACCTCTATCTCGACGTCGACTCGCGGCAGATCGCTCTCTCTGATAATCGCGGAAATCCGATCGGCCATTTCCCTGATCTCCGTTATTCTCGCCGCATCGATACGCCCCGGGTGCGCGTTCACTGAGTCGAATATCTCCCGTTCAAACGATTCCCAATTGATGTCCCGGATCGGCGCGCGGCCGGCTGCATTCCCTCCGACACCCTCCTCATGAGCGTTCTTCAGCGTGAGCCGCCTGCCGCAGGCGCATACGACTTCGCGGCCGGATTCGAACAGTGCGTCGTCATGCTCGCGCCCGCACTTCGGACATCTGAGAGACATCGAAAGCCTTCCTTGTTGACTCTGCCCCCACGGCTGATACATCATACCAGAAAGACGCCCGCAAGAAAAGGAGCGCTCATGGATAAGAACCAGCAACCGCAGCAGCCGATCCCGATCGAGCTCGACGAGAAAGCGGCTGAAGGCATCTATTCGAATTTCGTGCTCACCGCGCATACCGCGAGCGAATTCGTTCTCGATTTCGCGCGCATGGTGCCCGGGGTCAACAAGGCCAAGGTGTTCGCCCGGATTATCATGACGCCGCAGTCGGCGAAATCGCTCAACCTGGTTCTTGCCGGCGCGATCAAGCAGTTCGAGGATTCGTTCGGGGCGATCCAGATCGCGCCGCAGAAGGGAACGCGGCCCGACGGCTCGGCGATCGGATTCCAGAACATTCCGGGCCAGAATCAGGACAAGAAATCTTCTAGGGATTGACCGGGGGCTTCGTTTTCCAGCGCCGGTGAGCCCAGAAATACTGCTCGGGATACCGGCGCACGCACTCTTCGAGAATTTTCGTATGCTCTCTCGTGAGGCGAAGGACCTCGGCGTCGCGATCGGCGCCGGCCGTCGGGTAGATCGGCGGAAACAGGATCGCGTCGTGCGTCTCGTCCGCGCGGCGAACGATGGCGCAGCCGACGAGCGGCGAGCCGGTCCGGCACGCGAACTGCGCCGGCCCCTGGAAGGTCGACGCGGGCGTTCCCAGAAAATCGACGAATACTCCCGCCTTGCGCGCGTCCTGATCCGCGAGGAGCGCGACGATATGCCCCTTCTTGAGAGCCTCGAACACTCCGCGCGCGGCGACCCCGCGCTCGATGACGCCGATGCCCGCCGAACGCCTGAGATCGTTCATCAGGTCGTTCACGAGGCTGTTCTGCTGCTCGCCGACGAGGAAATCGACCGGAAGCCCGCATGAGGCGACGCCGGCGCCGAGCAGCTCCCAGCTCCCGAAGTGCCCGGTCACCGCGATGACCCCGTGCCCCCGCGCGATCGGCCCCCGCAGGTTCTCGAGACCCTCGAACCGGACGATACGCGGATAATCCTCTTTGGTGAGGCGGCCGAGCGAGGCGAACTCGATGAGCGATTTGACGAAATTCACGTAGGAGGCGCGGCCGATCCGGACCTTCTCCCCCGCGGCGAGACTGTCTCCGAACGCGCGATCCAGGTTCTCGAGAACGACGCGGCGTCTGATCCGCAGAACGTCGAACGCCACGATCCCGAGCGCGCCCCCGAGCCTGACCGACGTCTTCAGGGGAAAGACGCGCGGAAGCGCCACGAGCAGGCGCACCCCCGCGAGCTCGATTCGATGACGGATCCTTCGCGTCATTCGGGGCATGAGTCCGACCTTTCGACGTCCTACGCGATGAAGCGGGCGAGGAAGCTCAGCTTTATCTCGATGCTCGACTCGGGACAGAGCTCGTGGCAGCACATGCACCTGATGCACCGCTTGTCGTCTATCCGGTAGACCGAACCCTCTTTCCGGATCGTCTGCACGGGGCAGCTCTCGGCGCAGAAGCCGCACCCGGTGCACGTCGACGGAACGATCACCGGCTTCACCCACACGAGCGGAGCGATGAGCTTCACGAGCGGCCCCGGCACGAGCTTGATCGCCCTGTTCGTGGGGAGCTCGAATCCCTCGACCCGTTCCGCCGCCGCGTCGCCGAAAAGCGTGAGCTTCTCGACGTTCCCCTCGCCGAGCCCCATTCCCGCCGCGATGCGCGTCGTATCGATGAAGCCATCGGGAAACCCGATGATCCTCGCCGCCACGGCGTCTATCGCGACCGCGTCCTCTCCGGCCATGAGCATTCCCAGCATGCGGGGCTTCCCCGAGCTCGGCCCGTTCCCCTCCATCGCGAGGACGGCGTCGACGACGTTCAGCGACGGAGTGACGAGCTTGTAGAGATGGACGAGCATTTCGGCGAATTCGCGCGGCTTCGGGTACCGTTTGTGCTGCTCCCCTTTCCGGAACCCCGGCATGACGCCGAACATATTCTTCACGGCGCACGTCATGAGCGTGAGCGAATGCGTCTTGAGCTTCGGCAGGTTGATGATGACGTCGGCGTCGAGCACGGGTTTCGAGACGTAAAAGGTGTACGCGCCGAACGGGATCGCCTTCGAGCCCGAAGCCTCGAAGTTCACGAGCTCGATACCGGCGCGCCTCGCCATATCTTCCATGCCCGTGTTGGCCCAGACACGCTTGATCCCGCGTATCGCTCCCCCGGGGCTGTCGCCGATGAACGGGACGGCCCCCGCGCGGCGGACCTCCTCGGCGACCGCCTCGACGAGAGCCGGATGCGTCGTGATGGCCCGCAGAGGATCCTTCGCGGAGAGGAGATTGGGCTTGAGGAGCACGCGCTGCCCGCTCTTCACGAACGCCTCGATCCCGCCGAGCGGCTCGAGGGCGCGCCTCAGCGCGGAGCGGATATCGTCCGCCTCGTATCGCGCGCATCTCACGACGGACACCGTTTTGCGCGTCGCGGCGTGAGTCCCGTATTGCGTTGCCTGTTCCATCGATTCAGCGTTTCTCTGGTTTCTCGTGCGGCGAAACGAGAGCGTACGTGCCGCCCCCGCACGACGCGACGATCCCCCGCATCTCGAGATCGAGGAGAAGGGGAAGCGCGACCGCAGGAGGAATATGGCAGAATCGAAGAAGCTCATCAATATGTTTCGGGTTGAGGTCGAGCGCCGAGAGCATTGCGCGCTCCTCGTCGCTGAACGACTCCGGCGCGGCCGCTCCGGCGAGCGTGCCGCGCGCCGCCCCGAGCCCGGCGAGCGGCGGAAACGCCGCGACGATGTCGTCGGCGCTCTCGATGAGCGTCGCTCCGTCGCGGATGAGCCGGTGCGGCCCCCTGCTCCCCGGATAATCGATCGGCCCCGGCACGGCGAACACATCGCGGTTCTGATCGCACGCCCACTGCGCCGTTCCCATGGCGCCGCTCCCGATATCCGCCTCGACGACGACGACCCCGAGCGCGAGACCGCTCAGGATTCTGTTTCGCTGCGGGAAATGGTGCCTGAGCGGAGGCGTTCCGAGGGGAAACTCCGAGAGAACGCATCCGCGCTCCACGATCCTTTCGACGAGCGCGAGATGCTCGGACGGGTAGACGACGTCGACGCCGCATCCGAGAACGGCCGACGTGCCTCCGCCGCCGGCGAGCGCGCCCTCGTGCGCGGCGCCGTCGATGCCGCGCGCGAGTCCGCTCACGACGTGGATTCCGCGTTCGGACAGATCGCGGGCGATGTTCGACGCGTTGGCGAGACCGCGTCTCGAGCTCCTCCGCGAGCCGACGATGCATATCGAGGGCCCCGCGAGCGCCGCGCAATCGCCCGCGTAATACAGAACCGGCGGCGGATCGCTGATTTCCCGCAGCAGGCGCGGATACGATTCGTCAGATAAAGAGATCAGTCCCCAGTTCTCCCTATCGATACGCGCGAGCTGCTCCTCCAGGAACTTTCTATCGGGCGGCTCGATTCGACGCTCGAGGAGCCTGCTCAGGCGCTCCCGCCCCACCTCGCTCCTGAGCATGCCGGCGATATCCTCGAGCGAGCTCCCGAGCGCGAGCGAATTCCATGCATCCGGGCGCGCTCCCCGCGCGAGGGAAATCTCGAGCCAGAGTCGCGCCTCGTCGGAATAACCCATCGTCCACCTCCCGGCGACTTCGGACCATCGATTTTCAGGCGGAAATACCATCGGGGGAAGCGAGCGACCCCGCCGTCCCGCACCCATCCCCGTCGCCTGCATCCTGCGAACCTGCCGCGCGCCGATTTCGATCGCGCGCGGCGCCATGATACCACGTCTCGGGCGTCAGCGCAACCGGGAAGCCCGGGCTTCGGCCCGGACCTCTCCGCGGCGGCGCCGCGCCTTCACGCGCGTATCATCGTGAGAAGCATCTTGAAACGCTTCACCGCCCTGAGTGAGTGCGGCTCGCCCGCGGGCATGATGACGATCTCCCCCGCGCGCGCCGTCAGCGGCTTCCCCGAAATCGTGATCTCGGCCTCGCCGTCCACGATTTCCACGAATGCGTCGAACGGCGCCGTGTGCTCGCTCAGGCCCTGCCCCTCGTCGAATGCGAAGATCGTGATCGTGCCGATCTTCTTGTCGATGAGCGTCCTGCTCACGACCGCCCCTTCCTGGTACTCCGCGAGCCCGGAGAGCCTCAACGCCTTCGCTTTGATCTCCTGCATCCCCTCGTCACGTTTCGTATCCATCGACGCACCGCCTCTCTTCGTGCCCGGCGCCCATTATAGAGAATCCATCCGGGGCGCGCGACGATTTTTCTGTTTTCTTTCGTGCCACGAGCCCCTACTCTCAATCGC
>JBFYZM010000058.1:0-2724 GCA_041309505.1 Candidatus Krumholzibacteriota bacterium | reverse complement strand
CGATCAAGAAGGAGCTCGGCCAGGGGGAGGAATACGAGGAGTATACCGACGTCAAGCGGAAGATCAAGAAAGCGGGGATGAGCCGCGAGGCGGAGAAGATGGCGTACCGGGAGCTCGATCGGCTCAAGATGATGTCTCCGATGGCGCCGGAGGCGACCGTCGTTCGGAATTACATCGAGACGCTCACGTCGCTCCCGTGGCGCAAGCGGACGCACGATAACCTCGATCTCGATCAGGTGAAGGCGAAGCTCGACGCCGATCATTACGGCCTCGCCAAGGTCAAGGAGCGTATCGTCGAATTCCTCTCGGTCGTGAAGCTCGTCGGAAACCTCAGAGGCCCGATCCTGTGCTTCGTCGGCCCGCCGGGGGTGGGGAAGACCTCCCTCGGACGTTCGATCGCCGACGCCGTCGGGCGCAATTTCGTCAGGATTTCCCTCGGGGGCATCCGCGACGAGGCGGAGATCCGCGGGCATCGACGGACCTATATCGGCTCTCTCCCCGGCCGCATCATCCAGATGGTGCGGAAGGCGGGGAGCAAGAATTGCGTGTTTCTCCTCGACGAGATCGACAAGCTCGGGGCGGACTTCCGGGGGGATCCCGCGGCGGCGCTTCTCGAGGTGCTCGACCCCGACCAGAACAAGCATTTCAGCGATCATTTCCTCGAGGTCGAATTCGACCTGAGCGAGGTGATGTTCATCACGACGGCGAACGTGATGTACACCATTCCGCCGGCGCTCCAGGACCGCATGGAAGTCATACGGCTCCCGGGTTATCTCCTGCACGAGAAGATCGCGATCGCGCAGAAATTCCTGCTCCCGAAGCAGATGAAGGCGCACGGGATCAAGCCTGGGCAGCTGCGGATATCGACGGGCACGATGACCGATCTCATACGGCTCTACACGCGCGAGGCGGGAGTGAGGAACCTCGAACGGGAGCTCGCGTCCATCTGCCGCAAGGTTGCGCGCAAGCTCGCCTCCGGTCCCGAGAAGGACGTCGCGCGGACCATACGGATCACGCGGAAACATCTCGAGAGCTACCTCGGCATCCCGAAGTACTCCGACAGCGAGATCGACGAGCGTGAATCGGTCGGCGTCACCACGGGGCTCGCATGGACCGAGGTGGGTGGCGAGATCCTCAACATCGAGGTGACGCTCATGCCGGGCAAGGGAGAGCTCATCCTCACCGGCCAGCTCGGCGAGGTCATGCAGGAATCGGCGAAGATCGCGCTGAGCTTCGCGCGGAACAAGGCCCGCATGCTTCCACTCGAAAACGACTTCTTCTCCTCGATCGACGTGCACGTGCACGTGCCCGAGGGAGCCATCCCGAAGGACGGCCCGAGCGCGGGAGTCGCCATCGCGACGGCGCTCATCTCGGCGTTCTTCGACATCCCGGTGAATCGCGACATCGCGATGACGGGAGAGGTGACGCTCCGCGGCAAGGTGCTCCCCGTCGGCGGCATCAACGAGAAATCGGTCGCCGCGCTCAGGGCGGGAGTGAAGAAGATCATTCTCCCCAAGGGGAACGAGAAGAACATCAAGGAGCTCCCCGAGGAGGTCCGCAAGAACCTGAAGATCGTCGTGGCCGATTCGATGGACCAGGTGCTCGAGCACGTGCTCACGAAGAAGCTCGACTGGGGAATCGAGCACCGGCGCGATCTCGGCGGCTTCTTCGGGAGCCAGCTTCGCAAGTCGGCCAATTGACATGCCGCCAGTTCTGAAAATAAAGAGCCTCGCCGTCGCATGCACCACGCTCGATCCCGCGCGGTTTCCGAAATCCCCGTGGAAGGAGATCGCCGTGTCGGGGAGATCGAACGTCGGGAAGTCGTCGCTCATCAATACCCTCTTCGAGCGGAAGAACTTCGCCCGCATCAGCAACGAGCCCGGCAAGACGCGGACGATGAATTTCTACGCCGTCAACGACCGGTTCTACCTCGTCGATTTTCCGGGCTATGGGTTCGCGCGGCTTTCCGCGGAGACGAGGAAAGACTGGCTGAGGATCATCGACGGCTATATCGAGGGCAGGTCGGCTCTCGCCGGTGTCGTGCAGCTCGTCGATTCGCGCCACGCGCCGTCGAAGGAAGACGTCGAACGGATCGAGCGCGTCGCCGGGAGCGGGAAGCCGTACATCGTCGTCTTCACGAAGGCGGACAAGATCTCGAACGCCGATCGCTTTCGCGCGGTTCGGGAGTTCAACGAAAGCGTCGAGGGGATCGCCCGGATCGCGCCGATCGACAAACGGAGCGGCGACGAGCACGGCGCCGGAGCGAGCGCGGGCGAGCTGGCGCCGGCGATCTTCTTCTCGACGAAAACGGGCGAGGGGAGAGAGGATCTCTGGCGCTGGATCTTGGAACGGATCCGATAGGGAGAGGCGCCCCATGCGCGACGCAGTCATCGTGAGCCCGGGACCCGTTCACGTCGCTCCGGAGACGTGGTTGGGGCTTCCGCAGCTTCATCACCGGTCCGGGGAATTCAGGAACATCGTTCGGGAATGCGAATCCGCGCTGCGGGAGCTTCTGCGCACGTCGTCCCCCGTCTGTCTTCTCACCTCGTCGGGCACGGGCGCCATGGAGGCCGCCGTCGCGAACGTGACGGTTCCCGGCTCGCGCGTCCTCGTCGTATCGGGGGGGAAGTTCGGGCGCAGGTGGGCAGAGCTGTTCGAGGCGTACAACTGTTGCGTCTCCGTGCTGGGGTTCGAGGGCGGGAGGAAAATCGATCTTGATTCGGT
>JBFYZM010000057.1:0-20147 GCA_041309505.1 Candidatus Krumholzibacteriota bacterium | reverse complement strand
GGCGGCCTCCTGCGCCCCCGCCGTTCCCTCGAGCATCCCGCTCAGACCGTCGGACTCCTCGCGGAGCCCGAGAAGCTCGGCGAGGAGCTCATTGATGTCGCGGACCTTGCCCCCGACGTACTCGCGGTACAGATCCTCCACCCTCGGATATTCCTGTTTCACGGTGCTCCGCCCCGGCACCCGGCGGAAGCTCTCCCGCTCCGCGTCCCATTCGATTTCGAAATAACCGTCGTGCGTGAGATCGAAGATCCGCGGGAACTCCTCCTTCAGCATCAGGCCGCCCGTGGAGCATGTCGTGACGATCCAGTCGTACGTGTGCTCCTCGAAGCGCTCGAGAACCTCGGCCGCGGCCTTGCGCGCCCCGGCGATATCGCCCGCGTAGTAAACGGGCGCCCCGCAGCATACCTGATTCTTCGGCGCGAGCACGTCGACGCCGAGAATGTTGAGAAGCCTCGTGACGGCGCGCGCTTCCTCGGGGAAGAAATGATTCACCGCGTGACCCACGAAGAAGTACGCGCGCCTGCCCTCGGCGAGGTTTCTCCGGCGCGCCGCGGCGACGAGATTGAGGAGCTCGGCGGCCTTCGCCCCGTCGGCGTGGTTCGCGCCCCCGGGGCCGGCCGCGCTCCCCGCGGACGCGCTTCCCGCGGTCGCAGTGGTCTTTCGAGCGATCTCCGCGCCGGGCATCGCGTCGGCGATATCGGACGCCTTGTAGAGCTCGGGCCCCGAGCCGAGGAAGGGCGTGTGCGCGGGAAGCGGCACGAACCTCTCTCGCGGCCACCCGAAGAGCGGATAGAGCGCGGCGAGCGGGCTCCTCCCGCCGATTCCGTGCAGCGGCGAGCGACGCACGAGCCCGAATGCCCGCATCGTCGCGAAGAGCGCCGCGTCGGCGCCGCCGAGCGCCCACAACGCGAGCCTTTTGAGGCGGGGCAACTTCCCCCGGCGCGCCATCTCGGCCCGGACTGCCATGACGATCTCGTCCGCGCGCATCCCCGAGGGACAGTTCTCCTCGCACGTCATGCAGTGGAGACAGTAATCGAATACCTTTCGGACCTCGTCGCTGTCGAGATTCTCGCCGCGGAAAAACGCCTCGGCGATCTCGACTTTTCCCCGCGCTCCGGCCCATTCCTCGCGATCCACCGACAGAAGCGGGCACACCGAGCGGCATGTGCCGCACTTGTTGCAGAGGAGCAGATCGTTCGTTATATCCTTCTTCGCGTCCTTCGCCGCCATCGCGTCCTTTCTCTTCCGAGCGAATCAGGGGCGCATGATACCCTCTGGATCGAACACGCCGTAAACCCTGCGAACGAGCGCCCTGGGCGCGGTCGATTCGGGAATCCCGCGGCTCCCGGCGAGCCCGGCGATCTCGGCTCTCCCGAGGCGTCTGCGGAACAGGCCGCCGCCCCGCATCTCGATCGATTCGACCGCGCTCGACGCGCCCGCCGCGCAGAGCTCCGGCGCGACGCTCGAGTCCGCGGAAAAATAGTAATGGAACCGCGCGGGGAAAAAGCTCCTGCGGCTCCAGAGGTCGTGCCGGTGCGCGGAGACGAGCTCGACGCCGAGCGCCGTGTGCAGAAGCCGCCGGTCTATCCCCATGCTCTTGATCGCGAGCATCGGAAAATGCCGGTACGCCTCGAGCACCGTGGGCTCGAGCCTGTCGGCGGGCGCGTCGGCGGGAGCCAGAGCCGAGACGGCGCCGAGGAGCGCCTCCTCCCTGCCGCGCGCGGCAGACTGCAGCTCCCCGATGAGGTTCGCTCCCGCGGCGGGGTCCCCGGTATATGGAAACAGCCCCAGAAACGCGGGCGCGAGCCTTCTGTGGATCTCGCCCGCGAGCGTCTCGAGCGTGGATCGGCTCCCCATGCACATGAAATGAAACCGCGTGCCCGGGGCGGGAAGAAGCCTCAGCGTCGCTTTCGAGATCATCCCGCAGAGCCCTCCGGATCCCATGAGAATGCCCGCGATATTGTATCCCGTGACGTCCTTCACCGAGCGGGAACCGGTCCTGATTATCTCGCCCTTCGGCGTCGCGATCTCGAGCGCGAGAACGTACTCGCGCAGGTTCCCGAAATGTCCGTCGGTGGCGAAGCTCTCCGCGCCCATGATGAGCTCGGCGATCGTCGCGTCCCGCGTGAGAACGTCCGGCTCGTGCGGAAAATAGAGCCCGGCCTTCCGCACCGCCTCGGCGAACGCGCCGAACTTCACGCCGCCGCCCGCGACGGCGAGAAGATCGCTTTGCGAAATCTCCCGGATCTCGTTCATCCACTCGTGACTGACGAGAACGAGCGTCTCCGTCTCGCCGGTGGCCGTGCCGATCGCCGCAACCGACGACGGATCGCCGGGCAGCTCGACGCCGTCCGCCGGCCTGAAAGGGCTCTCGACGACGCCCGCGCGGATCTTCCGCCCGGCCGCCGCGGCCGCGCCGCACGCGCGAAAGATCTCCGCCGCCTCCCGGGCGCTCCGCGGGAAAAAGGAAAGAACGGTGCGGTACATATGACTCCTCCGGCGCGAACCCGGACGCGGCGCATTCGCGCCGCGCGGCGCTAGGTCCCCAGATACCGCAGGATCAAGGTGACGCTCGCGACGCTCGCGAGAGTGGAAACGAGAATGCCCACCGCGACGAGGCGCGGCCGGCAGTTGTATTCGGTGGCGAAGACGATGGCGTTGACCGCGGTCGGCATCGACGATTCGACGACGAGGACCTGGTTCATGTTGGCGCTGAAATGGAAAAGCTGGATGAGGCCGTACGAAACGACGAGGCCGCCGACGATGCGGATCGCCGACGACGCGATTCCGCCGCTGATGTCGCGCCTCAGCTCGTCGAGGCCGCCGGGTCCGGGATCGCACGTCCCGCCGGCGGCGGCTCCCTCGCGGCCTTCCCCTATCGAGAAACCAGCCGTTCGTCCCGCGAGACTCGCGCGCCACGCGGCCGATTCGAGCCAGATGCTCTCGAGCTGCATGCCGAGGAGAATGAGCCCGAGCGGAATCGCCGAGGCGCCGAGCATATCGATCATCTTCATGAACGGCGCGGGCGGAACGGCGTCGAAATGAACGAGGAGCCGGGCCGCGACGATCGACCAGATGAGCGGCACCTTGAAGATGCTCCAGATCGCGTCCTTCACGCTGCGGCGCCCCGCGCTCGCGAGAAATATCCCGATCGTCGACTGCGTGATCGAGGAGGCGACCATGTATATCGTCGCGTAGACGAGCCCCCAGTCGCCGAAGGCGAGCACGCAGATGGGAATGCCGTAGAAGCCCGTGTTCATGAGAACGGAAGTGATGGCGATCGCCTGGCGCTCCGCGCGGTCGCGCTTCGCGGCGAATCCGATCCCGAGGGAGATCGCGATGAGCACGGCTTCGAGACATACGATAAAGAGCAGCACGCGCAGAATGAGCCCCATGTCCGCCTCAGGCTTCGCGAGCGACATGAACGCGAGGGCCGGAGAAAGAACGTAGAGCTGGGCGCGCGAAAAGGCCACGAGGTCAACCTTTCCGAATTTTCTCAGGAGAAATCCCAGGAAAATGATGAAGAAAACGGGGAGAATTACGTTCGTCAGGACCAAGATTGCACTATACCCATGCCAGGGAGGTTATTACTTTTTCCCCTTGGGTTTTTCCGCCGGCTTCGCCTTGGCCTTCTTCTCGCCCTCGGCCTTGTGCGCTTTCGGCTTCGCCGCGTGGGCGGCTTCGGCCTTCGGGGCTTCGCTCTGCGCCGCGCCTTCCGCCGGCGCCGCGGCCTCGGCGGCGGCCGCGTCCGCCGCGCCCTCGGGAGCGGCTTCCGCCGGCTTCGCCGGTTTTTCCTTGGGGGCGGGAGCGGCGGGCATGTCGATCTTGTGATAGGTCTTCCGCGACGTCTTCTTCTTCGAGCGCTTTTCCTCGTCCTTCTTGAGGAGCTCGAGGATCGACTTCGAGCCGCCGTCCCCGAGGCGGACCGTGCCGAGCCTGATGATGCGCGTATATCCGCCGGGCCGGTCGACGTAGCGCGGGGCGATCTCCGCGAAGAGCTTCTGCAGGACTTTGACGTCCTGTATCGTCCGGGCGACGTGCCGCCGTGAGGCGAGATCGCCGCGCCGCGCGTGCGTGATGAGCTTCTCGGCGAGGCGCCGCGCCTCTTTCGCCTTCGGAGTCGTCGTTTCGATCCGCTCGTGCTTGAAGAGCGAGGTGACCATGTTGGCGAGCATCGCTTCTCTATGTTCAGCGGTAATGCCGAGTTTCCGCCCGTCGCGTCTGTGCCGCATTATTCCTTCTCCTCTTTTTCCTTCTTCTCCAACCTGTCCAGTTTCTTATCGAGCTTCTTCTCTCCGCGCAGGATCGCGTCGATGTCCATGCCGAGCGAGAGCCCCATGCCCTCGAGGATATCGACGATCTCCTTGAGACTCTTCCGGCCGAAGTTGCGGTACTTGAGCATGTCCCCTTCGGTCTTGCGCACGAGCTCGCCGAGCGTGCGGAGGTTCGCCGCCTTGAGGCAGTTGGACGAGCGGACCGAAAGCTCGAGCTCGTCGACGCTCCGGTTCAGGAGATCCTTCAATTTCTCGATCTCCTGATCGACTTCTTCCACGATCTCTTCCGCCGGCTCCTCCTCGAAACGGATGAAGAACAGCATGTGATCCTTGATGATCTTCGCCGCGTACCCGAGGGCGTCCTCGGGCGTGACGCTGCCGTCCGTCGCGATCTCGAGCGTGAGCGAATCGTAGTCGGTCCGCTGGGCGACGCGCGTGTTCTTCACGATGTAATTCACGTGCAGCACCGGGCTGAAATTCGAATCCATCGGAATGAGCCCGATCTCGAAATCCTCGAGATTGTGCAGCTCGGACGGAACGTATCCGCGCCCGTGCCCGATGAGGATATCCATCTTGAGGTGGGTCTTCTCCGTGCACGTCGCGATCACGAGGTCCTTGTTCAGTATCTCGATCTCGGGATCCTCGGTGATCTCCCCGGCCGTGACCTCGCCCTTCTTCGTGATGTCGAGATGAATGAACTTCGGCTCGTCCCCGTGCATCCTGATGATCATCTGCTTGAGGTTGAGGACGATGTCGGTCACGTCTTCTTTTACGCCCTTGATGGTGCTGAACTCGTGCTGAACGCTCGCTATCTTCACGGCCGTCACCGCGGCTCCCTGGATCGAGGAAAGGAGCGTGCGACGAAGGGCATTGCCGATCGTGTTGCCGAATCCGCGCTCGAGCGGTTCGACCTTGAATCGCCCGAACGTCGGTGTCTGAGCGGCTGCATCCGCGACAATCTCTTTCGGCATCAAAAGGTTACGCCATTTCATCTGCCAAATCCTCCTTGCACGGCCTGCTCACCAAGCCGAGAACGCCCCGATGAATCCGCCCGGCGCGAATCCCCGGACGCCCCTCGACCCAAGTCCCCTTACTTGGAGTAGAGCTCCACGATGATGTTTTCCTCGATCGGAACCGGTATCATCTCGCGCGTCGGCACTTCGAGATAGACTCCTTCGCGCTTGTTCACGTCGACCGAAATGTAGGGAACGGTCCCCCGGCTTCCGTATTTCTTCAGGCTCTCCTCGACGACGAGGAGATCCTTGCTCTTCTCGCGCACCGTCACCCGGTCCCCCGGCTTGAGCTGGAAGGACGGACGGTCCACGATATGACCGTTGACCTCGAAATGCTTGTGCAGAACGAGCTGCCGCGCCGTCTCGCGCGACGGGGTGAATCCCATGCGGAACACCATGTTGTCGAGCCTCTGCTCGAGGAGCTTGAGCAGGTTCGCCCCCGTGACGCCCTTCATCTTCACCGCGCGGAAGTAGTAGTTGCGAAACTGCGCTTCGAGCAGCAGGTACATGCGGCGCAGTTTCTGCTTCTCCCGGAGCTGGTTGCGGTAGCTGCTCTTTCTGCTGTACCTCGTGCGTCCGTGCTCTCCCGGCGGATAGTTGCGCTTTTCGATCTCGCACTTGTCCGAATAGCAGCGGTCCCCCTTGAGAAACAGCTTTACGCCGTCCCTCCGGCACAGTTTGCACTTGGCACCCAGGTATCTCGCCATGTAATCGTTACCTCCCTACAGCCTTTCTCGCTAGATTCTTCTGCGCTTTTTCGCGCGGCATCCGTTGTGCGGCATCGGCGTGCAGTCCTTGATCGCCGAAACTTCGAGCCCGCTCGCGCGGAGCGATCTGATCGCGGCCTCGCGCCCCGGACCGGGACCGCGCACCCACGCTTCGACCTTCTTCACGCCGAGCCCCAACGCTTCGCGCGCGGCGGTCGAGGCCGCCTGCTGCGCGGCGAACGGCGTGCTCTTGCGCGAGCCTTTGTATCCGAGCCTTCCCGGGCTCGACCAGGTGATGATGTTGCCTTCCTTATCCGTGATGCTCACGATCGTGTTGTTGAACGTGGACTGGATATGGGCGATACCGTAGATATCGACCTTCTTGATCTTCTTCTTGGAACCCCGTGGCTGAGCCAACGTAGTACCTCCCTTTGATCGTGCGCCGGACGGGTCGCCTCGCGCGCCCGGCCGGCCGCCCCATTGCTATGCGGTGGGTTTCTTCCTCTTCGCACCGGGGCGGTTGCGCGGGCCCTTGCGGGTCCGTGCGTTCGTATGCGTGCGCTGGCCGCGCACCGGCAATCCCATCTTGTGACGCATTCCCCGGTAGGAGCCGATCTCCATGAGCCGCTTGATGTTCATCGTCACTTCGCTCCGGAGAGCGCCCTCGACCTTGTGCTCGTTCTCGATGATATCCCTGATATGAACCGTCTGCTCCTCGGTGAGATCCCTCGTCCTCGTGCCGAGCGGGACACTGGCCTTCTTGCAGATCACCTTCGCGGTCGAACGGCCGATCCCGAAGATATAGGTCAGGGATATCTCGATATGCTTGTTATCGGGTATATCGATACCGACTATACGCGCCACGGAAACACTCCTTTCACGAGCGCGGCACGGGGCTACCCGCTAGCCCTGCCGCTGCTTGTGCTTCGGGTTCTTGCAGATCACCCGGAGGACGCCCTTCCGACGGATGATCTTGCAGTATGGGCAAATCTTCTTGATTGAGCTTCGGACCTTCATGATTTCTCTTCCTTCGTCACTTGTACCGGTACGTGATCCTGCCTCTCGTCAGATCGTAAGGGCTGAGCTCGACGGCCACCCGGTCGCCGGGAAGGATGCGTATGAAATGCATCCGCATCTTGCCCGAGACGTGGGCGAGGATCACATGCTTGTTCTCGAGCTCCACCCTGAACATCGCATTGGGCAACGCCTCGACGACGGTCCCTTCCACCGCTATGCCCTTCTGCTTCGCCATTATTTCCTGTACCGCGCCTTCTCTCCTCCGCGGCTCCGGGGCGCCTGCGGCGTCGAACGTCTTCCCCGCACCCTCACCTGGTCAATATCACGGGGCCCTCGGTCGTCACGGCCACCGTATCCTCGAAGTGGGCGGACAGCTTTCCATCCACCGTCACGAACGTCCAGTTGTCCTTCAGCGTCAGAACGTCCCCCGTGCCCTCGTTCACCATCGGCTCGATCGCGAGCACCATTCCGTGAGCGAGCATCGGCCCCTTCCCGGGGAGACCGAAGTTGGGAACCTGCGGATCCTCGTGCAACTGCCTCCCGATCCCGTGCCCCACGAGCGTCCGCACGACGCTGAACCCGTTGGTTTCGGCGTGCTTCTGGATCGCGTGGGAGACGTCCGAGAGACGACTGCCGTCCCTCGCCTCGTCGATGCCGAGGTCCAGGGCCTCCTTCGTGATCCGCATGAGCCGCCGGGCTTTCTCGCTCACCTCGCCGATCGGGTAGGTGCGCGCCGCGTCGGAGAAGTAACCGTTCCGCGCGACCCCGACGTCGATCCCGACGATATCGCCTTCAACGAGCTTTCGCGCGCCGGGGATGCCGTGCACGACCTGCTCGTTCACCGAAGTGCAGATCGACGCGGGATACCCCTGGTATCCCTTGAACGCGGGCACTGCGCCCCGCGCCCGAATGAACTCTTCGGCGACACGATCGAGCTCCCGGGTTTCGACGCCCGGAGCGAGCGCTTCTTCGATCTTCGCGAAGCACTCGGCGAGAATCTCGCCGCTCCGCCGGATCAGATCCAGCTCCGGCCGGCTCCGTATCGCGATCATTTCAAAACGCGGCGTATCTCCGCGAATATCTCTTCTATGTTCCCGGCGCCGTTCACGGTGACGAGCCCGCCGCGCGCGCGGAAGAACTCGATGACGGGAGCGGTCTGCTCCTTGTACACCGCGAGGCGCCTGCGGACCGTGTCTTCCTCGTCGTCGGGACGTTTGACGACGGCCCCGCCGCAGGCGTCGCATACGCCGGCGGCCTTCGTCTTGATCGTATCGAGATTGTAGACCGCCTTGCACGCCGGGCACACGCGGCGCTTCGAAAGCCTCCGCACGATGAGCTCGGAATCGACGTCGACGTCGAGCACGTAATCGATCTTCTCTCCGCGCTCCTCGAGCATCTTCGAGAGCATCTCGGCCTGCACGAGGTTCCGCGGGAAGCCGTCCATGATCCAGCCCGTATCCTTCGCCGCGTCGAGCGCCTCGCCGATGAGGCCGAAAACGATCTCGTCCGGAACGAGAAGCCCGCGCTTCATATAGGTCTCCGCCTCGAGGCCGAGATCGGACGTGCGCGCCACGGCGTCGCGGAGCATGTCCCCCGTCGACAGGTGCGCGAGGCCGAGCTCGCGCGCGATGCGCACGGCCTGGGTCCCCTTGCCGGAGCCCGGAGGCCCCAATATGACGATGTGCGTGAGAGCCACGCCGAAAACCTCCTAGAACCGTCTGCCCTGCAGGCGGCCTTTCTTCATGAATCCGTCGTAATGCCTCATGAGAAGGTGCGTCTCGATCTGCTGGAGCGTGTCGAGCATCACGCCGACCACGATGAGGAGCCCCGTGCCGCCGAAGTAAAACGGCAGCTTGCCCTTCGTGATCATGACGTCGGGCAGCACCGCGATGAACGCGAGGAAGATGGCTCCCGGAAGCGTCACGCGGGTGAGAATCCGGTCGATATAATCGCTCGTCCGCTTGCCGGGGCGGATGCCCGGAATGAATCCGCCGTACTTCTGCATGTTCTCGGCGAGATCGACGGGGTTCAGGATGATCGCCGTGTAAAAGTACGTGAAGAAGATGATGATGATGGCGTAGAGCGAATTGTAGAGCACCCCGGAAGGGCTCAGGATCGACATCATGGACTGCATGAACGAATTTTCTCCGAAGAACGCGGCGATCGTGCTCGGCGTCATCATGATCGACTGCGCGAAGATGATCGGAATGACGCCCGCCGTGTTGACGCGGAGCGGAATGTACTGGGCCTTGCCCCCGTACACGCGCCGCCCGACGATGCGCTTCGCGTACTGCACCGGGATGCGCCGCTGTCCCTGCGTGATGAGAATGACGCCGGCGATCACGACCACCATGATGAGGACGAGAAGGACGAGCCTGAGCGGCGAGAGCGTGCCGTCCGCAAGGGCCCGCCACGTATCGAGAACGTCGGCGGGATACCGCGCCACGATGCCGATCATGATGATCAGCGAAATGCCGTTTCCGATGCCGCGCTCCGTGATCTGCTCGCCGAGCCACATGACGAAGATCGTGCCCGCGGTCAACGTGATGATGGTGATGAGCCGGAAGAACATGCCCGGATTCGGCACGGCGCCCTCGGCCATGTTCTCGAGGAAGAACGCGATGCCGATTCCCTGGACGATCGCGAGGGCGACCGTTCCGTACCGCGTGTACTGCGTGATCTTCTTCCGCCCTTCCTCCCCCTCTTTCGCGAGCTTCTCGAAGTACGGGATAACGGCCTGCAGCAGCTGGATGATGATCGACGCGCTGATGTACGGCATGATGCCGAGGGCGAAGATCGTCATGCGGCCGAAGTTGCCGCCCGCGAAGAGATCGTAGAGCCCGAGGATCCCTCCCTGCTGGCTCGCGAAGGCCGCCTCGAGCGCCGCCGGGTTCACCATCGGCGTCGTGATGTGGCCGCCGATCCGGTACACGATGAGCAGCCCCATCGTGAAGAGAATCCGCCTCTTGAGCTCGGGTATGCTGAATATATCCTGAATCTTTTTGAACATTACTCTTTCTCCCGACTATCAGGCCCCGGAACGCGTGCGCCCGAGAGAAGACGAATCGTTCCGCCGGCCTTGGCAATCGCCTCCGCGGCCGTGCGGCTCACCGCGTCGACCTCGATGTCGAGCGCCACGGATATCGCTCCCCGTCCGAGTATCTTCACCGGATCCGCGGCCTTCCGGACGAGACCCGCCGCGACGAGGGCGCCGCGGTTGATCTTCGTGCCCGCCGCGAACGCGCTCAGGGAATCGAGGTTCACGACCTGGTAGTGAGTCTTGAAGATATTGACGAATCCCCGCTTCGGGATGCGCCGCTGGAGCGGCATCTGCCCGCCCTCGAACCATGAGGGGATGCTGCCGCCCGAGCGCGCCTTCTGCCCCTTGCAGCCGCGCGTCGAATATCGTCCGTGTCCCGAACCGGGGCCGCACCCGATCCGCTTGCTCTTCTTCGTTGCGCCCTTGGCGGCTTTGAGTTCGCTCAACTTCATGGTATCTAGCTCCTTGTAGTTCCTTTATCGAGGACCGTGTATCCCGGCCCCTTCTTCTGCCGAACCTTGACGTCCTTCTCGTCCAGCGATTCCCAGATCACAAGGTGCTGCACCCTGTGGATCATCCCGCGGATCGCCGGCGTGTCTTTCTTGTAGAGCGTATGGTAGTTCTTCTTGAAGCCAAGAGACTCCATGACGGGACGGTGCTTGTCGTAGAGAGAGTTGATGACGCTCTTGACCTGCGTTATTTTCAGCATCTTCGCCATATCATTTCCTCGCTGTCAGTCGTTCGCCCGGCGCGGATCGCTCACTCGGCGGCGCCTTTTTCTTCCTTCTTCCCGAATAGCTTCGTGATCGTGATGCCGCGGCGGCTCGCCACGTCGCGCGCGCTCCGGAGGCTCTGGAGCCCCGCCATCGTGGCCTTCACCATGTTGTGCGGATTGTTCGATCCGAGCGACTTCGTGAGAATGTCCTTCACGCCCGCCACCTCGAGCACCGCGCGCACGGCCCCGCCGGCGATGACGCCGGTACCGGGGGAGGCCGGTTTCATGAGCACCCGCGAGGCGCCGAATATCCCCATCACCTGGTACGGAATGGAGCCGCCCTGCATCGGAATACGGTGCATGTCCTTCTTGGCCGCTTCCGTCGCCTTGCGAATGGCGTCCGAAATTTCGTTCGCCTTGCCGAGCCCGATCCCGACCTTGCCCATGCCGTCGCCGACCGCGACGAGCGCGTTGAAGCCGAACCGGCGCCCTCCCTTGACGACCTTCGCGACCCTGTTGATATGAATCGTCTGTTCGAGAAATTCGGGAGCCATGTCCGCGCCCGCGTCGCGCGGCGATCGGGCGTCTCTCGGTCCCCGGCCCCTCGAATCTCTCGAGTCTCTCGGTCCTCTCGAATCTCTGTTTTCTGATCCGTTCACCAGTACACCCCCACGGGTGAGTTGCGGCGCCCGATCGGGACACCCGCGTGTGTTAGAACTCGAGCCCGCCCTCTCTGGCGGCCTTCGCCAAGACGGCTACTCTTCCATGATAGAGATATCCGCCGCGATCGAACGCGACGGCCTTGATTCCCTTTTCGATCGCCGTTGCCGCGATAGCCTTGCCGACGGCGGCCGAGCGCCTCATCTTCAAGCTCTTCGGGGGCGCCGGCTTCTTTCCACCCTTGCCTTCCTTCCCCTTTTCACCCTTCTCCGGCTTTTCAGCCTTGTCGGGGACCTTCTCGGGGGGCGCCGGAACGGGCGGCAGCTCGAGCTTGAGGCTCGACGCCGCGGCAAGCGTGCGTCCCGAATCGTCGTCGATGATCTGCGCGTAGATATGGTTGAGGCTCCGGAACACGCACAACCTCGGACGCGCCGCCGTGCCGTGCACCTGTTTCCGCACGCGTTCGTGCCGTCTCAACCTGCTGTGTCTCTTCTCCTGATTGACGTCTCTTTTCACCTGTCCAGACTCCCTCTCGTCTTACGTGCCGGTTCCGACGGCTGCCTTGCCGGCCTTGTGCTTGACCACTTCGCCCGCGTACCGGACGCCTTTTCCCTTGTACGGCTCGGGCGGCCTGAATTTCCTGATCTCGGCCGCCGTCTGGCCGATCTTCTCCTTGTCGATCCCCGTAATCGTGATCTTCTTCGGATCGACAACCGTGATGGTGACGCCATCGCGCGGCTCGTACCTGATCAGATGGGCGAACCCGAGGCTCAGCACGAGCGTCTTCCCCTTGAGCTCGGCGCGGTATTCGACCCCTTCGATCTCGAGCTTCTTCTCGTATCCCTGGGACACGCCGTGCACCATGTTCGCGACGAGGGTCCGCGTGAGGCCGTGAAGCGATCGATGCATTTTCGAATCGCTCGGGCGCTTCACGGTGACCGTGCCCTCCCCGATCTCGACGATCATATCGGGATGGAGCGCGCGGGTGAGCTCACCCTTGGGCCCCTTGACCGTTATCACGTTGCCCGACACCTCGGTCTTGACGTCCGCCGGGACCGGCACCGGATATTTTCCCACTCGTGACATATCGACTTTCTACCTCCGTCGCTTCCCGCCTGAAGCCCCGGGAAGCCTGTCGCCCCTGAACGCCGGCGCGCGCCCGGTTACCAGATATGGCAAAGAACCTCTCCGCCGACGCCGAGAGCGTGGCACTCCTTGTCCGTCATGAGCCCCTTCGAGGTCGAGATAACGGCGATGCCGAAGCCGCCCATCACGCGCGGTATCCTGTCCTTGGGGACGTACACGCGGCGGCTCGTGAGACTCACGCGCTTCAATCCCTCGATCGCGCACACGCGCTTCTCGTCGTACTTGTAATAGATCCTGAGCGTCCCCTGCGTGGTGTCGTCGATGTACTTCACGTTCTTCACGTACCCGTTATCGAGAAGGATCTTCGCGATCCCGGCCTTGATACGGGAAGCCGGAATATCGACGTGCGCCATTTTCGCCTTTTTCCCGTTGCGCAGACGGACGATCATGTCGGCTATCGGATCGGTCATCATTTCGCCATCACCTCAAATTCTCCCTCGTGAATCGCCATTCGCCGCGAATCTACCAGCTCGCCTTTGTGACGCCGGGAATCTTCCCCTCGAGCGCGAGCTCGCGGAAGCAGATGCGGCAGACACCGAATTTTCGAAGATAGGCGCGCGGGCGCCCGCACCTGCTGCACCTGAAATATGCCCTCACCTTGAATTTCGGCGGCCTTTTCGCTTTCGCTATCAAGCACTTCTTCGCCACGGATTCTCCCTTTCCACCGTATCAGGACTGGCGGAGCGGCATGCCGAGGAGCAGGATCAGCTCTTTCGCTTCCTCGTCCGTCTTCGCCGTTGTTACGATCGTGACATCCATGCCCATGACCTTGAGTATTTTGTCGTAATCGATCTCGGGAAATATGATGTGCTCCTTGACGCCGAAGGAGTAGTTGCCCCGGCCGTCGAAGCTCCGCGGGTTGAGGCCCCGGAAATCCCTGATTCGCGGGATCGCGACGTTGACGAGGCGGTCGAAAAATTCGAACATGCGCACGTGCCGCAGCGTGACGAAGCAGCCGATCGGCATGCCCGCGCGCAGCTTGAATCCCGCGATGGCGGCCTTCGCCCGCGAGGTCGCCGGCCGCTGTCCCGCGATCGCGGTCAGATCCTTGATCGCGGCCTCGAGTATCTTCGCGTCGCTGATCGCATCGCCGACGCCCATATTGATCACGATCTTCTCGAGGCGGGGCACCTGGTTGATGTTCTTGTAACCGAACTTCTTCATCATCTCCGGCACCGCTTTTTCGATGTACCGGCGCCTGATATTCGGTAGATACTCTGTATTCGCCATCTCGCTCACCGTTTCCGTTTCTCCGTTTCCGTTTCGGACGCGCCGCTCTTCGTCCGCGCGTCTTCACGCCTCGTCAATTCTGATCGCTCAGCATCTCCTTGCACTTCTTGCACTGACGCGCCTTGCTCCCGTCGCCGAGAATGAGAACGGACGTTCTCGTCGCCTTGCCGCACTTCGGACACACGAGCACCACGTCGGAGATATGTATCGGCGCTTCCTTCTCCACGATGCCGCCCTGCTGCCCCCCCTGCGTTTGCTGCTTCCGCGTGTGTCTCTTGATCATGTGGACTTTCTCCACGATAATGCGGCCCGCTTCGGGGAACACCTTGAGCACCTTGCCTTCCATGCCCTTGGAGTTGCCCGAGATAACCTTTACGAGATCATTCTTCTTTATTTTCATCTTCGCTTCCCGTTTCCTTAAATGACTTCCGGGGCCAGGGAGACGATCTTCATGAACTTCTTTTCCCTGAGCTCGCGCGCCACCGGCCCGAAGATTCGCGTGCCGATCGGCTCCTTCTGATCGTTGATGAGCACCGCCGCGTTCTGGTCGAAGCGGATATAGGTGCCGTCCTTCCTCCTGAGCTCCTTGCGGGTCCTCACGACCACGCACTTGACGACCTGCCCTTTCTTGATCGCCGAGCCCGGGATCGCCATCTTGACGTTGGCGGCGATGATGTCGCCAATGCCCGCGTACCGCCGCTTCGATCCGCCCATCACCCGGATGCAGCGAACGCTTTTCGCGCCGGAATTATCGGCGACCACCAACATGGTATACGTCTGTATCATCGTCGTCTTCTCCTACTTCGCCTTCTCCAGAATCTCAACGACCCGCCAGCGCTTCATCTTGCTGATCGGCCGCGTGGACATGACCTTCACGAGATCGCCGGCGTGGGCCGCGCGTTCCTCGTCATGGGCGTAGATCTTCGCCGTGCGCTTTATCATCTTCTTGTACAGCGGATGCTGAAAAATGCGCTCGACCGAGACCGCGATCGTCTTGTTCATCGAATCGCTCACCACTCGCCCGACAATGGCTTTTCTGGGCTTTCTTGTCTCCATCTTCACTCCTCGTGCCCGGGATGCGCGCCGGGCGCTACGCCTTCTTCGCGTCTCCGGGGCTCGCCGGCGCCCGCTCGGTTCGTGCGCCGGACAGGATCTTCTCGTTGATGACCGTTTTGATCCGCGCGAGGTCCCGACGCGCGATGCGCGCCTTGAGCGGATTGTCGAGCCGCTTCAGGGCGAGCTGGATCTTCATGCGGGTGAGCTCCTCAGAGAGCTCCTCCTCGCGGACCTTGAGCTCGTCGAAGCTCATCTCTCTCAGTTCCGTTACCTTCATGCTTCAAACCGTCCGAATTAGTGAAATCCTCTCGTATCTTCGCGCCCCGGGGCCCCGGTCTCAGCCGGTCACCTTCCCGGTCGCCACTCTGCGAACGAACTTGGTCTTCATCGGAAGCTTCGAGGAGGCGAGCTGCATCGCGCGGCGCGCCTCGTCGAGATCGACTCCCTCGAGCTCGAACAGGATGCGCCCCGGCTTCACGACCGCCACCCAGTACTCGGGCGCTCCCTTGCCCTTGCCCATACGAGTCTCCGCCGGCTTCACGGTCACCGGCTTATCGGGGAAAATACGGATCCAGAGCTTTCCCGAACGCCTGATGTGGCGCATGATCGCGACGCGCGCCGCTTCGATCTGGCGGTTCGTGACCCACGCGGGATCCTCGGTCTGGAGACCGTACGTACCGAAGTCGATGCTCGCGCCCCGGGTCGCCATGCCGCGCCTCCGGCCCCTTTGCTGCTTGCGGTACTTCGTTTTTTTCGGCATCAACATGACACATCAACCCCTTGTACAGCCTTCATCAACGCGGCCGGGAGCTCTCGTCAATTATCGCGGATTCGCTCATCTGGCGCCTGAAATCCTTCGGGAACAGCTCTCCGAGATAGATCCAGACCTTCACGCCGACCGCTCCGTACGTCGTGAACGCGGTCGCCTTGGCGAAATCGATTTCGGCGCGAAGCGTATGCAGCGGAACGCGCCCGTCCATGTACCCTTCGACGCGGGACATCTCGGCGCCGCCGAGGCGGCCCGAAGTCTTTATCTTGATTCCGCGCGCGCCCATCCGCATCGCGGAACCGATCGCCTTCTTCATCGCGCGGCGATACGAGACGCGCTGCTCGATCTGGCCGGCGATGTGCTCGGCGACGAGCTGCGCGTTGAGTTCGGGACGCTTGACTTCGCGGATATCGATCTGGACGTCCTTCATCGTGAGATGGCAAAGCTCCTCGCTGAGAAAATCGACCTCGGCGCCCTTCCGCCCGATCACCATGCCCGGCCGCGCGGTGTGGATATGCACGCGCACCTTGTCGCCGCGCCGTTCGATCTCCGTCTTCGAGACGCCCGCTCGAGCGAGACGCTTCTTGATATACTTGCGGATCGTCACGTCCTCTTCCAGCCAGTGCGCGAAGTTCTTCGTCGCGAACCACTTGGAATCCCACGCCCGGTTGATCCCGAGCCTCAACCCTATGGGATTAGTCTTCTGACCCAAAAGTGCCTCCTCGTGTTAGCTCGCCTTTTCTTCTTTATGCTCGACGACCACGATGATGTGGCTCGACCGTTTCCGTATCCGGTACGCGCGTCCCTGCGCCCGGGCCCTGATGCGGTACATCGTCCTGCCCTCGTTGATGCGTATCTCCTTGACGCCCATGTGCGACGGCTCGATCGGGTGTTCGCTCATCCCGGCGAGGTTGTGCATCGCGGACAATACGGTCTTGAATATGGGCTTCGCCGCATACCCCTTCGAAAATTTCAATATTTCAAGGGCCTTCTCGACGGACTTACCCCGAACGAGATCGGCGACGATCTTCGCTTTCTGGGGTGAGACCCTTACATGCCGCGCGATGGCGCGTGCTTCCATGTTCGCTTACCTCCGACAGGTCACGTCTTTTTGCCGCCCGGGTGTCCACGGTAGACCCGCGTCGGGACGAATTCGCCGAGCTTGTGGCCCACCATATTCTCGGTGATGAACACCGGAATGAACTTGTTGCCGTTGTGAATCGCCAGCGTTTGCCCCACGAACTCGGGAGAGATCGTCGATCGCCGCGCCCATGTCTTGGCGACCTTCTTGTCTCCCGCCTCGTTCATCCGCTCGAGCTTCCTGACGAGCTTTTCGTCGATAAAGGGGCCTTTTTTCAATGATCTGGCCATCGAACCTCCATACGGTGTCTTCGCCGCTCTCTCTCGAGAGCGCCCCGAGCCGAGCCAGGGGGCCGGCCCGAACCTGCGCCTACTTCTTCCTGCGGTGAACGATCAGCTTGTCGGACTGTTTGTTACGGCGCGTCTTGTAACCCTTCGTGGGCTTTCCCCACGGGGTCGTCGGATGTCTGCCGCCGCTCGACTTTCCTTCGCCGCCGCCCATCGGGTGGTCGACCGGGTTCATCGCGACGCCGCGGACCTTGGGCTTACGGCCCAGCCAGCGGGTGCGCCCCGCCTTGCCGATCGAAACGTTCTCGTGATCGATATTGCTTACCTGGCCGATCGTCGCGTAGCACTCCTTGCGAACCTTGCGGAGCTCGCCGCTCGGGAGCCTGAGGAGCACGTGGTTCCCTTCCTTGGCCATGAGCTGCGCGTACGATCCGGCGCTCCGCGCCATCTGCCCGCCCCGCCCCGCGGTGAGCTCGATATTGTGGATGAAGAGCCCCGTCGGGATCTTTTCCATCGGGAGCGAGTTCCCCGGGTGGATGTCGGCGTCCGGCCCGGAAAGGATCGAGTCGCCGACCTTGATGCCGTGCGGCGCCAGGATATAACGCTTCTCGCCGTCCGCGTAAACGAGCAGCGAGATGAACGCCGAACGGTTCGGATCGTACTCGAGCGACGAGACTTTCGCCGGAATGCCGAATTTGTTGCGTTTGAAGTCGACGATGCGGTACTTCTGCTTGTGCCCGCCTCCGATGTGGCGGCTCGTGACGTGGCCGTCGTTGTTGCGGCCGCCCGAGCGCTTCAGCACCTCGAGGAGCGACTTCTCCGGAGCCTTCTTCGTGAGCACCGAATAGTCGATGCTCGTCTTGAAACGCTGCCCCGGCGTGATCGGTTTGAACTTCTTGATAGCCATCGCTCAGTTCCTCTTTCCGAAACCTCAAACCTGGTCGAAAATGTCTATGTTCTGTCCCTTGGCGATCTTGACGAACGCCTTTTTCCGATCGGGGCGCTTCCCTTCGAACCGGCCGCCCTTCATGAGCGTCTTTTTCGGCTTGCCCCTCATGTTCGCGGTCTTCACGTCCACCACCGTGACGCCGAACAGCTTCTCGACGGCGAGCTTGATCTCGCGCTTGTTCGCGTCGGGGTGAACCTCGAAGATGAACTTGTTGTCCGACTCTTTCACCTCGTTGCCGCGCTCCGTGATGACGGGCTTCAGAATGATCTTCATCAGATCCTTCATCTCGCAAACACCCCCTCGAGGGTAGAGAGCCCTTCCTTCGTGATGAGAAGCACTTCCGCGCGCAGGATGCCGTAGGCGTGCACGTTGCGGCTCTCGATCACGTCGACGCCGGGGATGTTCCGCATCGAGCGATAGACGGCGTCGTTCCATACGTCGGTGACGAAAAGCACGCGCTTGCCGTTGAGCCCCGCGGCCCGGAGGAAGCTCGCGAACGGCTTCGTCTTCGGCTTTTCAGCGGCGACTCCCTCGACGAGAACGACGTTCTCGTGGACACCCTTGTCGCTCAGGGCCGACACGAGCGCGGTCCGCTTCATCTTGCGCGGTATCGCGTAATGATAATCGCGCGGATGCGGGCCGAACACGACGCCGCCGTGCCGCCAGATCGGCGAGCTGCGCATTCCCGCGCGCGCCCGTCCGGTGCCCTTCTGCCGGTACGGCTTCTTCGTGCTGTAGCTCACTTCGCTCCGCCCCTTCGCCTTCGAGGTGCCGCGCCGCTGGTTCGCCAGATACTGGCGGACCGAGTCGTAGAGCACCGCCTTGTTGACGGGGGCGCCGAAGAGCGTCTCGGGCAGATCGATCGTGCCCTTCAAAGTTCCGCTGAAATCGTACAGTTTTGCACTCGCCATGATTCTTCCCCTGTCCCAAAACCTCACGAGGACGCTGTGACCCGGAGGATCGTATTCGCCGCTCCCGGCACGGCCCCGCGCACCAAGATCAAATTATTCTCGACGTCGATTTCGACTACCTTGAGATTCTTGACCGTGAACACTTCGTACCCCATGCGGCCGGCCATCTTCTTCCCCTTCATCACGCGCGAAGGGTAGGCGGAGCTTCCGATCGAGCCGGCCACGGCGTGGGATTTGGATCCGTGGGTCTCGTCGCCGCCGTGGAACTTGTGGCGCTTGACGAGCCCCGTGAAACCGCGTCCCTTCGTCTTCCCGGTCACGTCGACCCGCTCGACGCCGTTGAATATGCTCACGTCGATCATCTGGCCCGCCGTGAACTCGTCGGCGTTGTCGACGCGGAACTCCTGCAGGTGCTTGTACGCCGGGAGATTCGCCTTCTTGAAATGGCCGGCGGAGGCGAGCTTCAATTTCGTCGCCTTCACGTCGCCGAATCCCAGCTGCACCGCGCCGTACTTTTCCTTCTTCATCGTCTTCACCTGGACCACGGGGCACGGACCGAGCCGGATGACCGAGACGTTTACCTGGTATCCGTCCTTGTCGAACACGCTCGTCATGCCTACCTTCTTGCCGATCAACCCTTGCATCTCGCCCTCCCCGTTCAAACCTTGATCTCGATATCGACGCCGGCCGGGAGATCGAGCTTCTGCAGCGCGTCGACCGCTTTCGACGTCACGTTCGTGAGATAGATGAGGCGCTTGTGCACCCTGATCTCGAACTGCTCACGCGATTTCTTGTTGACGTGCGGCGAACGCAGAACCGTGTACACGGTGCGCCTGGTGGGGAGCGGAATGGGCCCCGACACCTCGGCGCCGGTCCGGCGCGCGGTCTTCACGATCTCCTCGGCGCTGCGGTCGAGCATGGAGTGCTCGTATGCCTTGAGTCTGATTCGTATTTTCTGTCCGTCCAACGGGAACCTCCATCCGCAGCAGATTGCTACTCTATGATCTCGGTCACGATGCCTGCGCCCACGGTACGGCCGCCCTCGCGGATCGCGAACCGAAGTTCCTTTTCCATCGCGATCGGCGTGATCAGCTCGATCGACAGCTCCGCGTCGTCACCCGGAATCACCATCTCCCGGCCTTCCTGAAGCGTCGCCACGCCCGTCACGTCGGTCGTCCTGAAGTAGAACTGCGGGCGGTAGCCGTTGAAGAACGGCGTATGACGCCCGCCTTCCTCTTTCTTCAGCACGTACACCTTCCCCGTGAACTTCCGGTGCGGCATGACGCTCTTCG
>JBFYZM010000056.1:0-7323 GCA_041309505.1 Candidatus Krumholzibacteriota bacterium | reverse complement strand
ATCGCCCTTGCCGTCCATTACTATCTCTCGAGGATTCGTTCGGCCGATGATCCGGGCGGCGGGCGTTTCATGATTCTGGGATTGCTGCTCGGAATCACGGTTCTGGCGCGGATCGACGGGGTTCTTCTGATTCTCGTCATGCTGCTCGATTATCTTGTCCTGCTTCGGCGGATGCGGATTTCCGCGAAGCGTGTCGCGCGCCTTTCGTTCGTGCCGCTCGGCGTTTTTCTCCTCTACGGTCCATGGCTCCTGTTCAATATGGCCGTATGCGGAAGCCCCCTTCAGGACAGCGGCGCCGCGACGCGATTCCTTTCGCTGGCCTACGCGGGATATTTCGGCTATGGCTCTGGCTCCATGGCTTCGCGAGGCCCCGATTTCTCATTTATATGGGCGCATATGACGCACGCGATCTCGACGATGAAGGTCATCCCGCCCGTGCACCTGATCTTCCGTTTGATGGACCGGGCCGGGGCGATGCTCGGTTCGCCCGGCGGCTTTCATTTCGCCGGAAATATTATCGGATTCCTCGCTCTCGGGGGAATCGGCTTCACGGTTCTCGGGTGGAGAAGGAACGAGATGCGGAAGCGTCGGGGGGAGATGCATTTTCTGATTCTCTTCGCGGCGATTCTTCTTGCTTCGTATGTGTCGTACGTCTTCGGCATGTTTTTCTTTCTCCGCTATTTCTATCCCCTCTACCTGATCGCGTGCATCTATCTCGCGTTTTTTCTGCATGACATCCACGAGTGGTACGCCGGACGATCGCCCGCGATGAGACGCTGCGTCCTTCTCGCCTCCGCGGTATATGCGGCGCTCTTCTGTATTTTTTCAAGCTCTCAGGCGTTCCGCTCGAAGCCGATATACCCGTTCTATGACGTTTCCCGATGGGTGAACGAGAATACCGGCGACGCAGAGAGGATCGGAGTATTTCAGTGCGGCACGATAGGCTACCTCTCGAACCGGCAGATCATCAACCTCGACGGCAAAGTGAACAGGGGAGCGCTCGAGGCGATGAAGAGCGGGCGCCTCGACGGCTATCTGCGCGAGGAGAGGATCGGAGTGATTATCGATCACTCCGATATTCTCAAGATATTTTTCGGCGATTCGCGGGGGAAGATGCGTGGTTCGTGCACCGATATCGTCTGCGGGAAAATGGAGAGCCCGACCGGCTGGATAGCATATCGCAGGCCGGCGGGAGCCTATGTCGGAGGCACGGCGGGAGCGGGGGGAGTCGGAGACGCGGTTTCGAGCTATGGCCTGGCGTCGATCCTGACGGGATCGGCCCGGATTCTTAGCCTTCACTGATCGCATGGCGGCGGCAACTGCTTGCACCGGAAGCTGCAGAAGCAATATTGATAGGTAATACTCCCCAGAAAGAATCGATTACGTAACCTGCTATCTATTATATAAATAGCTGTTATATAAGCAATTATATTCCATCGCGCGCAAAGATTCCAATTGATCCAAAGGCAGAGCTATGGTATAATCCCGTTGTTCCCTGCAATTAAAGAGATTACGGCCAAGGGTGCGATTCTTATAAGGGATGATCTGAAGAAAAGGAGGCTTCAGAAGCGGGAGATAGCGTTGGGGTAATAGGGGTTCATGCAATTCGGTTCTTCTTGCTCTTCTCAACTGGAGGGGTGCTCATGAAATTCGCGAGATTGCTGTTTGTTTGCCTGATGATAGGGCTTCTTCTCGCTCCCGCGTTTGCGTCTGCCGGGCCGATCACCGGCATCTATTGGTCAACCGACATGGGCGGAGTACTGTTGACCGGACGCGCTTCGACCTGGCGGCCGGGGGTCAACTCCGGGCTTCCGCACGTCATCCACGCCCAGTCCTGGAACGGATCCGCTCTCGGCACGCAGTGGGATATCAGCTGCGCCATCGAGAGCGTGAATTTCACGGTCCAGGATAATCGGGTGGGGGGGACCGGCACGGTCATCTATACATCGACGTTTCAGGGCGGAACCCTCACGCTGTATGCAGGCGGTTGGCCCTGGGGGGATGGCGTCGCAACGCTCGGGACGACGACGATGATCACGACCGTTCAGTGGTACGGCGGCTATCCGGTCGGGTCGGTGGTCAACGGCAACACCTCCGGCACCTTCGCCGGCGGGTGCACGCTGACCTTCGCGATCGGCAACGGCGCCGGCATCGGAGAGACTCCGTATGCCGCGAAACCGGCCGATTATCCCGTATTCCTGGATGGCACCTGCGGGCCCGCCTCGCCGAGCCTGCAATTCGGCACGTGGGGAAACGTCATCACTATTACGATGGGGATCTACTGCCCCGTCGGCGTGGACGAATCCACGTGGGGAGCGATCAAGGAGCTGTACCGGTAGTCGCCTTGCGATCGTCAATCGGACGAGGAATAATAATGAGCCGGTCGGACAGACCGGCTCATTTTATTGTGCGCCTTTTGTGAGGATTATTTTTGGTGCCGGAGGAGGGAATCGAACCCTCATGAGCTTTAAGCCCGGGGGATTTTGAGTCCCCTGCGTCTACCAATTCCACCACTCCGGCACACGGGCGAAACTTGCTTTGAAAATAGAAAATATCGCGTTTGACACAGGCCGTCAACATCGGAATCGGATGAACTTTGAGCTTGACTTGGAGCGCATTTTGCATGATAACTTATAACCACATGGGGTTGTAGCTCAATTGGGAGAGCACTTGACTGGCAGTCAAGAGGTCACGGGTTCGACCCCCGTCAACTCCACCATTTTTTAATTTATTCAATAATCGATGCGGGTGCCGGAGTGCCGATGGCCCGGCGCCCCCGAAACGGGATCGGGCGGGCTCCTATGGCTTCTCTTTCCTTGCCTGGCGTACTCTGCATATTCGAAGACGAGCGGTTCTCCGGATTCTTCCCGCTCTCCCTCGGACGCCCCGTGTTCGATATCAGCATCGGCACGCAGAGCCTTCGCGGCCGCCTCGTCGACGAATTGAATCCGGAATCTCTCGTCCTTCTGTGCCGGCCATATCTGGCCGCGGTGCTCGCAGAGGAAGAATCGCGTGAGGGGACGCGGGCGGCGCGCGTGAACGAGATGCCCGACGGAGAGATCCTCTTTCTCAACGGGCGCCTTCTGTCGTACGAGAAGGAGCTGAGCGACCTGTGCGCGGTTCTCAAGCGTGAGAGCGTGCTTCACAAGAAAGGCATCGTCGTGGCGGCCCGGCTGTCCGGCGAACGCGCCGCATCTCTCGCAGCATACATCGGCGGCCTCATCTCCGACGAAAGCGTCGAGAAGGTTATCCGGGAAATCAAGCGCGCGTCCGCCGCGGACGGGGGACCGGCGGCGCGTGACGACGGGGAGGAGAAGAAAGACGCCGCCCGCGGAAAGGCGCTCGGCGCATGGGCGCGGGAGAACGGCGTGGAGCTGCAGGAAACGGTAGTGCGGCTGCTCTCCCATTACTGGCAGCTCATCGGCGAGAACCGAAACTGCATCGTCGACGATTTCAGAAAGAATCCGCTTCGCGGCACCGCTCCCGAGACGGAGCTTTTCAAGGGTGTCGAGCTCATCAACGAAAACGACATCGTGATCGGTTCGGGCGTCGAGGTTCGATCGGGAACCGTTCTCGACGCGAGCGAAGGGGCGATCATCATCGCGAACAACGCGCGCATCGAGCCGAACGCGATCATGTGCGGGCCGTGCGCGATCGGGGAAGGTGCGATCGTCCGCGGAGGCGCGAAGATCGGGCACGGAACGACGCTCGGAAAGATGTGCAGGATCGGCGGGGAGGTGGAGGAATGCATCTTCGCTCCGTGCAGCAACAAGCAGCACGAGGGCTTCATGGGGCACTCCTACGCGGGTTCGTGGGTCAATATCGGCGCCGGGAGCTGCACGAGCGACCTCAAGAACAACTACGGTCTCGTCAAGGCGTGGAGCGCGGGGCGCATGCGCGAGACGGGGCGCCGGTTTCTCGGAGCGACGATCGGCGACCATTCCAAGATCGCCATCGGATCCCGCCTCAACACAGGCACGGTGATCGGATTCAACGCGAACGTCATCTCGGTCGGATTTCCGCCGAGATTCGTTCCGAGCTTCTCGTGGCGCATCGAGCCGGAACCGGCGCGATGCGAGCTCGCGTCGGCGGTGGAAACGGCGAAGATCATGATGGACAGGCGAAACGCGGTTTTTACGGCGGCACACGGCGAGCTTTTCAAGGCGCTCGAACGTTTCTCGCGCCTCGCGGGGAACGCGCTGTAATGACGGGAGCGGATCCGGGCGCAATCGATCAATCGCATGGACGCAATAATTCTCATCGGTGAAAAGTTGAACAGCACGCATTCCTCGGTGAGGAGGATTTTCGAGGAGCGCGACGGGGGAGCCTTTCGCGCGCTCGTCGGAGCGCAGATCGAAGGGGGCGCTTCCTGTATCGATCTGAACGCGTCGATGCTCATGAGCGGCGAGGAAGATGCGCTTCGCTGGGGCGCGGGGATCGTACGCTCGACGTTCGGCGTGCCCGTCATGATCGACAGCCCCGACAGAAGGATTCTCGCGAATATGCTCGCGGAGTGCGGCGGCGAATGCATGCTGAACTCGATCACCGCCGACCGGGAGGCGCTCGATGAAATTCTGCCCGTTGCCGCGCGGGCGGGCGCCGGGGTTGTGGTCATGCTCAAGGACATGAAGGGGATTCCGGCGTCGGCGGGGGAGAAGCTCTCCATGGCGGAGCGGGTGACGTCGAGCGGGGCGAAGGCGGGAATCGTTCCGGAGAAACTGTTCATCGATCCCGTGCTCTCTCCCCTGGCGACCGCATCGGGCGGAATGGGCGCCGCGCTCGAGTGCATCCGGGGAATCCGGGAGAGCTTCCCGTCGTGCCGCACGATCGGCGGACTGTCGAACGTGTCGTTCGGGCTTCCCGAAAGAAAGCTGCTGAACAGGACGTTCGCCGCGATGGCGTCCGCCGCGGGCGTTTCCGCGCTCATTTGCGATACGACGGATCGAGAGCTGATGAAGACTCTGAAGGCGAGCGACGCGTTGAGCGGCCGCGACGCGGGCTGCAGGAAGTTCCTCGAATGGTACAGGCGCGACCGCGAAACGAAATAATCGCGCCGCGAAGAGATACGCACCCCGGAATCATGTATTACGCAATGCGCCGCACACGAAATGGGCCGAGGAACGACTCAAGGACGCTCGAAAGACACTTGAAGAATTTCCGCTAGAAGCACGTAACAAATTACAATATAACGCATTGTGCCATTCCGGCGGGAACCGTCCGGAATGGCACAACTCTTGATCCATGCTTCGTTCGCACGCGGAAAGTTCCCTGTTTACCCGTGTCTTATCCTTGACGTGTTTCTCATCCTCACGTGTTGTAGAAACCCACGCACAGGGGTACACGGTACAAACGGGGAACTTTAATTTTATGATATCACAGATCACGCCGCGCATGCAAGACATCGATTCGCATTCCCCGAAAATAACGGCGACACGCGCTCTCTCCCGCGGCACGAGCGGACTCGGATTTCAAAATATATTTTGACATCACACGCGCGATATGCTAGCTATGGAAAGAGATTACGCGATGCCGCATACGCTCGGACGAAAGAATTTCTGGAATCGCACGCGGGGGACTCTCAAACAAGGAGCGGGGTAACAGAGATGACAAAGGCAGATCTCGTCGAGGAAATTTCGAAGGATACGGGGCTCAGCAAGAAGGACACCAATATCGTCGTCAACCTGATCATCGATAATCTCATCAAAGCGCTCGCCGAGGGGGACAAGGTCGAGTTGCGGGGATTCGGCAGCTTCAAGGTAAAAAGCAGAAAATCGAGAAAGGCGCGCAATCCGCGGACCGGCTCGTCCGTGGAAGTCCCGGCGAAGCTCGTTCCCTATTTCAAGGCGTCGAACGAGCTCAAAGCGCTCGTGAACAAGTGATTCAGGAACTGATTCGCTCGTAGCGGAATCCCGGCGAGCCGTTATGGTTCCGTGGGGAGATGTCTCTCGCGATTATCAATACCGGCAACTCGATAGGGACAGGGAGGAACGATGCCAAGCGGAAAGAAGAGAAAGAGAAAGAAGATCGCCACTCACAAGAGGAAGAAACGTCTTCGCAAAGATCGGCACAAGAAGAAAAAACGCTAAGAAATCCTCATACGCAGAGGGAGATCGAGCGGCGTTGAAGGCATTCGATGAACGACGGAAAGCTCAGCGGGTCGAGGCGGATCTTGCGGTAACGATCAGGGGCGGCCCGGGCGAGACGAAGGGTAAAGCGCTCAATATCAGCACGAGCGGCATATACTTCGAATCGCCGCACTATATCGCGCCCTTGACGAAGATCAGGCTGGACCTCATCGTTCCCGATCCGCGCGCGGGCGAGCTGCCGGTAACGTGCGACGGAGTCGTGGTTCGCGTGGAGCCGGAAAAGAAGGACCCCGCCGTCGCGAAATATCGGGTCGCAATCCTGTTCACTCTCGTTTCGGAAAGCTCTCTGAAAATCCTCGATGCCTTTATTCGATCGAGGCTGTCGTCCTGAATTCCGGTCGTCTCCCGCCGCCTTCCAGGGGGTTCATGACGCGCAAAGCCCTTCACGTATCGGCGTCCGTCCTCATCGTGGACGACGAGCAGGCGATACTGGAGATTCTCAAGCAGTTCATTTCGGAGCGGGGATACCGCGTCGCAACCGCGACGAGCGCGCAGGATGCTCTCGCGCTCATCGCCGGAGAGCGATTCGACGTCGCGCTCATCGATTTGAAGCTTCCCGATAGAGCCGGTCTCGATCTTCTCGAGCCCCTCGCCCGAGCGAATCCGCACGCGAAGTGCGTCATTATGACGGGGTTCGCCTCCCTCGAAAGCACGATCGAAGCCCTGCGGCTCAACGCCTTCGATTATATCACGAAGCCGTTTGATCTTCTGAAAATAGGGGAAGTCGTGGACGCCGCCGTCGATCAGGTGCGCGCCCGGGAGGACAACGACGCAGCCGTCGAGGAGCTCTCGCGGACGAACCGAACGCTCGAAGACAGCGCGAAGGCGCTCGAGAACAAGCTTCTTGTGATCAACGACGAGCTTTCGCAAACCAACGACTCGCTCAAGCGGTACGTGACGCGGCTCCGGGTGCTCTACCAGATGGGGCGCGATATCAGCTCGAACGAGAACTGGAGCGACGCGCTCGACCGTTTTCTCATGGCGCTCTGCAAGTACCTCGAGGCGGAGGGGGCGGGCCTTCTTCTCTTCAGCAGCAACGAGCAGATCCTCAAGATCCGCACGGCATATCAGCTCGAAAGCAGCTTTATCGACGGTGCGCTGCGTCGCCTCGCGGAAGCGCAGGAGAAGGACTGGCTCCCGTCGGAGATGTTCAATCTCGACAGCCGGGCGACGGGAC
>JBFYZM010000055.1:0-4354 GCA_041309505.1 Candidatus Krumholzibacteriota bacterium | reverse complement strand
AACATCTCCGTGCAGGAGTTTCCCGCGACGAATACGCTGCTTCTCTCGTGCAATCTCGCCGATCTCATGGCGGACGCCTAGTTTCAGTCCTGGTACAATCCCGCGGACCCGGCGCGCGGCTGGGCGGGATTCACGCAGCGGATCACGCTCCTCGGAGGAGCCGCGGAGTCCGACCGCACGCCGGGAGGACGATGCTCCCTGCGGAGCTTCTCCATCGATCCATTCGTGAACCAGCTTCCCGCGCTCGCGAATCTCATATTTGAAGGAACGGGCTCGGGAGCGTTCGCGCGGATCGATTACGGGGATCCGAACGGGCACTGTCCCGTCGTGGCGGAGATCGCGTTCGATGGGGGCGCTCCCTATCCGATGCATCCGCAAACGCTCGATTACACCTCGACCGTCGCGTACGCGACTGAAGCGGGGATCGAGCCGCTGGCGAACGATTCCTGGACGAGCGCGGTCGCGCGCTTCAGCGACAATCTGTCGGATACCGTCGAATGCAAAGTAACGGTCACCGGCGTCGCCGATGGCGGAGCGCACATGCACGCCGGCCCGATCTGTGTGTCGGTTTCGCCCAATCCCTTCAACCCGGTCGCATCCATCGAATACCAGATGCCGGCGGCGGGGAATCTCCGCGTGGAGATCTACGACGTCCGGGGCGGCCTCGTCCGGACGCTCCTCGACGGCGCGGTGAACGCCGGGCCCGGCAGGCTGACATGGAACGGGCGGAACAGTCAAGGATCGCTCCTCTCCTCGGGGCTCTACTTCTGCAGGATCACGGCGCTGGGGCGAATGGAAGTGAAGAAGCTGCTGCTGATAAAATAGTCCCGGTCTCTTGTGAGCCGATTGCCCCGTAAGACATAGCTTGTTTTCTATTTACCCACGGGGAGATTGTGCTATTATTACGGAAATCGGCGTGAGCTTTGACTATCGATATTTCGGAGGTGGCGAGTGCAGGACGATAACAACACGGGCGCCCGGGCGCCGCAGCAAGGCTTGAAGACGTACGAAAAGCTCCTGCTCGTGCTGTTTTTCGGGGCGGTGTTCGGCGCGCTGGAGCTGTTCGGGCGGGACGCCCTTCGCGCCGCCGGCGTGGAGCACAAATCGGCCCCGCTCTACGGGATCGGCATCATTATTCTCTACGCCTCCAAGCGCGTGGTCCATTTCCCCGGCTCGGTCGCCGTCATGGCGCTGATCGCGAGCATGTTCAAGGCCACTTCCGGCAATTTCTATCCCTGCACGGCCGCCGCGGTGATGATCAACGGCGTCGTCTTCGATATCTTCTACTCGACGTTCAAGGGACGCCTCGACTCCAACCCTCTGTGGAGGACCATCGCCGCGCCGGTCGTCGTCTACGTGTCGTACGCGGCCTTCGCGATTCTGGCCGCGTTCATCCTGCGCGAAGGATCGTGGGGCGCGGACGGCTGGGCGGGAGTCCGTTCGTACCTGTTCACCTCCGCGGTCACCGCGTCGCTCTACTCGATGGTGACGATACATCTCGGGTATTATCTCGGTAACGCTCTCAGGCTCTTTGTCCCGGTGCGCAGGCCGGCGTAAATTATGGAACGAAAGAGAATCAAGATAACGCAGGGCAAGTGCAGCGGCTGCCGCCTGTGCCTGCAGATCTGCGCCATCGCCCATTATCACGAAACGAATCCCAAGAAGGCCGCGTTGAGGATCGAGGCGCATTTCCCGCAGCCTGGAATTTTCAAGCCGAAGGTCTGCGTGCAGTGCGGCAAGTGCATGGAGGTGTGCCCCGAGGGGGCGATCTCCCGCCGCGACGACGGCGCCTATATCGTGGACTTCGAGAAATGCACCAACTGCGGCACGTGCATCCCGGCATGCAAGCCAGGCGTGATATTCCAGCATCGCGACCTCGATCACGTCATCATCTGCGACAACTGCTTCAGATGCACCGATCTCTGCAACACCGGCGCGATCACCATGTTCATCCAACCGGCAAAGGAGAGCGCGTGACGGCGAAGGGCGCAAAAGGCGCGACAGGCGCGAAGATGGCGAAGCGCTCCACGAGCTCCGGGGGACTGGCCGGCACGACTCTGCGCATCGACCTCACGACCGGCCGCATCAAGAGAGAGCCCACCGACACAAAGCTCATGCGCGAATGGTTCGGCGGGCGCGGCGTGGTCGCCAAGATTCTCTACGACGAGGTCCCCCGCGACGCCGATCCGTTCGGTCCGGAGAATCTCTTCATCATGACCGCCGGGGTCATGAGCGGCTGCTTCATCCCGGCGGGCGCGAAGATCGAGTTCGGCTCGATCTCCCCCATGACCAACGGCCACGGCGACTCCAACATGGGCGGCCATCTCGGCCCGGCCCTCAAGTTCGCCGGCTACGATACGGTGATCTTCTCCGGCATCTCCCCGAAGCCGGTCTATCTTTTCATCGACGACGACACGGTCGAGCTTCGCGACGCCTCGAAGTACTGGGGCATGGGATCGCTGGATTGCGAGCCCCTGATGAAGAAGGACCTCGGCGAGGATTTCGAGATCGCCACGATCGGGCCGGCCGCCGAGAACGGCGTGCGTTTCTCGTGCATCACGCACGATTTCGGCCGCCAGGCGGGACGGACCGGGCAGGGGGCCGTCATGGGCTCGAAGAAGCTCAAGGCGGTCGCCGTCAGGGGCACCGGCGGAATCGTGGTGCACGATCTCGACAAGCTGACCGAGCACGTCACGGCCATCATCAAACGGACGCAGACGCATCCGAATATGGCGCCGTGGCAGAAATACGGCACCTCCTTCTTCGTCGGCTGGTCCAACAAGAACGCGGTGCTCCCGACCCGGAATTTCCAGACGACGTATTTCGAGGACGCCGAAGCCATCGACGGCCCCGAGCTGGTGGAGAAGTGTTTCATTTCCCACAAGGCCTGCTCCGGGTGCTGGATGAACTGCGGCAAGTACGTGAAGGCCGAGGTGCCGGGGAAGGAAAAGGTCTTCCTCGAGGGCCCGGAGTACGAGACCGGCGCGCTGTGCGGCTCGAACCTCGGCATGAAAGACATCAACCACGTCGCCTACCTGAACTGGCTGATGGACAACGTCGGCATGGACACGATGTCGGGGGGCGGTGTCGTGGCCTTCGGCATGGAATGCTTCCAGCGCGGGCTGATCGGGACCGGCGATCTCGAAGGGCATACGCTCAAGTGGGGCTCGGTGGAGGACGCCGAGCACTTCGTCGACATGATCGTGCATCGCCGCGGGATCGGCGAATACTTCGCGGGGGGCACCAAGCGGGCCGCGGAGAAGATCGGACGGGGCAGCGAAAAGTTCGCCATGCAGGTCAAGGGCATGGAGATGTCGGGCTACGACGGCCGCTACGCTCCCGGGATGATGCTTTCATACATGACATGCGATATCGGCGCCCATCACAACCGCTCGTGGACGATCACGGTCGACATGGCCGAGGGGCAGGACAAGGTCGAGGGGCGCGCCAAGGTCGTCGTATATCTTCAACACATCCGGCCGCTCTTCGACTGCTGGTGCATCTGCCGCCTCTTCTGGGGCGAGCTCGATATCGAGCCGGAGGAGATCGTTCAGACGCTGAACGACATCACCGGTTGGAATATCGATACCGCCGAGGCGCTCAAGACCTCGGAGAAGATGTGGAATCTGGTGCGGTGCCATTACCTCGAACGCAACCGGGCCGACGGCCGCACGTTCGACTACCCGCCGGCGCGCGCCTGGGAGGACAAGATTCCGAGCGGCCCGAACGCCGGCAAGGGGCTGACCAAGGATCAGATCGAGACGATGCTGAATGAATATTACGCATGCCGCGGGTGGGACGCGAAAGGCAACCCCACGCGCGAGGTGCTCCACGATTTGAAGCTCGATTTCGCGGCGGACGCGATCGAGAAGCTCGGGCTCCTCGGCACGCCGCTCCCGAACGGCATTCCGGCGGTCCGAGGCGAACGGTACAAGCCGAAGGCGTTCTAGGAGGATGAAACGACGATGACGGTGTTCCTGAAAGCAGGCGGCAACCTTCGCGCGATGATCAAGCCCGACGTCGATCACTACACCCGCAAGCTCGAGATCGAGGGCGGAAAGTCGATCGGCGAGATCCTCGAGCACATATCGCTCAATCCGGCCTATGTCGCGCTCATGTATGTCGACGGCGCGATGAAGGACCTGTCGTACAAGCCGGCCGACGGCGAGACCATTACCCTCCAGCCGCCCGTTTCCGGCGGCTGAGAAACGCTCCACATGCCGATATCGAGATTCGAAACCGAGAGGTACCAGCGCCAGCTCATGGTCGACGGCTGGGACCAGGAGAGGCTCAAGCGTGCCCGGGTGCTCGTGGCCGGAGCCGGAGGATTGGGCGGGCTCAGCGCGACGTATCT
>JBFYZM010000054.1:0-2596 GCA_041309505.1 Candidatus Krumholzibacteriota bacterium | reverse complement strand
GCCGAGGACTTCGCGGTTCAGAATGACGGCGTGTACGCCGACGACGTCGGCGCGGACGCGACGCCGTCCGGCCAGACCATTACCGACATGCTTCCGGGCGCGGCTCTTATGGAGAACCCGTTCACGAAGGCCGCTACCGAGCCGGTCGACGGAACGGCTGCAAACGCCGGCGAAACGGCCTACGACCCGATCGCGCAGAACGCGGTCAACGTCGGCTACACGATCACCGGTGTCGGCAAGGAAGCCAACACGGTCATCATCACGCTCAGCAGCGGTCAGTAATAACCGACCGAAGTTGCATGAAACGCGGGCGGCTCCCCTGAGCCGCCCGCTCTATTTATATGGCCTCTATTCGGGTTCCGCCTTGGCGGGATTCGGGTACGAATCTTGCGGTTCATGTCCGGTGCGGTGTTGAGAAGCCGGGTCTGTTGCAGAACGCATCGAAATGAAGCCGGAGCCGGTGCACAATCGTCGGCTGATACGGCAGGGAGTGACAATGAAGAGCAGAAAAGGCTTCACTCTGATAGAGCTCATGATCGTCGTTCTCGTTATCGGGATCCTCGCGGTGATCGCTATTCCGAACTTCGGCACCATGGTAGCTCGCTCGAAGGAAGCGGCGGTCAAATCGAACTCTCATACGATCCAGCTCGCCGCCGAGGACTTCGCGGTTCAAAACGACGGCGTCTATGCCGCCGACGTCGATAACTCGCAGACCCTGAGCGGGAAGACAATCACCGACCTTTTGCCGAACGGCCTGCTTCTCCAGAATCCTTTCACGAACGCGCGCACACAGCCCGTGAACGGCATCGCTTCGAACCCGGGCGAGATCGGCTACACCTGCATTCAGCAGAACGGGTCGAACGTCGGGTACAACATCACCGCCGTCGGGAAAACCCCGAACATGACGATTCTCGCGCTCATCAGCGGGCAGTAGAGGGCGGCGGGTACGGAATCTGCATTTTCCCCTTCCTGGACCGTGAAACAGGATAAAACCATACGGATTCTTACCAGAGGCGGCGAGTTAGCTGTCACCGGAGCCCCGGGCCCGGAGACCGCGCGCCGCCCGTCGCGCGAGGCCCTGCCATGAATATTCTGAACGTCGACGGGATCAAGAAGCACTTCCGTGGCGATATGTCCCTTGCGAAACGCGAGGTTCTGCGAGGGGTGTCGTTCCACGCCCGGGAGGGAGAGGTTCTCGGGTTCCTGGGCTCGAACGGCGCCGGGAAAACGACGACGATCAAGGTGATCCTCGGGCTCATCAGGCCGCATGCGGGGAGCGTCACGATCTTCGATCGTCCGCCGGGCGACGCGCGCGCGATGGCGCGCATCGGGTACCTTCCGGAGACGCCGTATTTCTACCCGCATCTTTCGCTCACGGAGTTTCTCGGGTTCTGCGGAGGGATGAGCGGCGTCGCGCGGGCGGATCTGCCCGGCCGGATCGACAGGGTCATCGAAATGGTGGACCTCACGCCGCATCGCTCGAAGAGGCTCAAGACCTTCTCCAAGGGCATGCTTCAGCGCGCCGGCCTCGCCCAGGCGATTCTCCACGATCCCGACCTCCTCATTCTCGACGAGCCGTTTTCGGGGCTCGATCCGGTTGGACGCAAGATGGTGCGGGACATTCTCGTCGATCTCAAGAAAAGGGGAAAAACGATATTCTTCTCGTCGCACATCCTGAGCGATATGGAAACGCTCTGCGATCGCGTGTGCATCATCCGCGACGGGATCATCGCGAAGAGCGTCGTGCTCGACGATCTCCTGAGAATGGGAGAGGGAACGGTCGAGGTGACGGCGCGCGGCTGGCGGGCCGAAATGACGCAGGGAATGCAGGAGTACGTCGAATCGGTGCGGACGACGGGGGAGGACGCCTTTCTCGTCGTGCGGGAGCAGCGTTTCGTGCGCCCCGTCATCGAGCGCCTCTTCGAAGGCGGCGCCGAGGTCCTCGCGGTCGTCAACCGGCACCGCACGCTCGAAAATCTGTTTCTCCGGGAGATCGCGCGTCCGGATGCGCGGACGGCGAAGGAAAAGAAGGAAGAGAAGCCCGTTTTTACGGGATTCTAGAGGTGTGCCGTGAATAACATCGCAGGCGTCGCGCTCAATACGTTCAGGGAATCGATACGGGAAAGGATCCTCGCGGTCGCGATCCTGTTCGGATTGATTCTCATGGGGAGCTCCGTGCTGCTTTCCCCGCTCGCCGTGGGAGCGAAGCAAAAGATCATCATGGACGTTGGGCTCGCCGCTATCTCGATCATCGGCGTGCTCACGGCCGTTTTTCTCGGCAGCACCCTCGTTCACAAGGAAACGGACAAAAAGGCGATCTATCTCGTGCTCACGCGGCCGCTCTCGCGCTCCTCGTTCCTCGCGGGGAAGCTCGCGGGAATCCTGCTCGCCATAGCCCTCGTGTTCGCCGCGATGACCGCGGTGATGCTCGTGACGATCGCGCTCGGCAGGGGCATCGTGCGTCCCGCCGTATTCGCGTCGGTCTACCTTTCGTTTCTCGAGACGACGGTCATGTGCTCGATCGTGATGCTCTTCAGCACCTTCACGACCCCGATGCTCACGTCGTTTTTCGCGCTCTGCATCTTCGCCGCGGGAA
>JBFYZM010000053.1:0-15023 GCA_041309505.1 Candidatus Krumholzibacteriota bacterium | reverse complement strand
CGATCGCTCCCGCGCCGACGAGCGAGAGCTTTATGCCGGCGGCCGTCCGGCCGTAGTAGAGATGCGACGCCCCCGGGAAGAAAAGCGTTCTGCGGCGATGCGATCGCTGCCTGCCGGAGGCGACCCGCTGACGCCTCGTTCTCAGGAGAGCCTCCATGACCTTGATGCTGCCCAGATCCTTGATGACGGCGGCGCAATCGCTGCAGAGCCTGATTCCGGTCTGCACGTTCTCGCAGGCGGAGCAGGTCGCGCTGCCGCAGTTCTCGCAGCGCTCGACGTGCCACGCGTCGGGGAGCTTCCGGGAGAGAATCATCGCCGCGCAGAGACTCGCGGCGAAGAGCAGCCAGAGCCACTGGAACGGGAACAGCACGTACGGCTGGAGCATTTCGCCGATGAGGATGTCGCGCCGCGCCCCGCCTTCGAGCATCGCGATCGACCGGAGCTCGTCCGGTTCGAATCCGGATTCGTATACCGGCGGGTTTCTGAGGCCGATCGCCGGGTGCGCGGAGCGGAACGCGTCGATGCCGAGCGTGTTTGCGCGCTCGAGCCATTCGCCCGATTGCGCGAACAGCATCTTTTTGATGTACGCCTGGCCGATATTGTAGTTCGCGACGGCGCTCGTCGAATCCAGCTCCACGGCGTTCTGGTAGCCCGCGAGCGCCCGGTCGTAATCCCCCTGCATGAAGTAGACGTTCCCGAGGTTCACGAAGGCGGGGGCGAACCGGTTCGCGAGCGAAACCGATTCGAGAAGGTAGGCCTGCGCGTCCGTATATCGCCCGATCCGATACATCATCGTGCCGAGAGCGAAGGCGCGATCGGCCCGGTACTCTTCTCCCTCGATCGCGCGGATCCGCGCGACGCGGTCCTCGTCGGCGCCCCGCATGTTCACGAGGGCGAGGCGGCTCGTGACGCTCGACGGATCGATGGCGGGCGCGAGGATGTTCGAGGAGCGAGCCGCGAAAGAGGCCGCCGAGAGAAGGATGACGAGCGACAGGACGGCCCCCTTCTCGCGCTTGCTCATGAACGACCAGAGAACGACGAGGAGAATCGCGATGTAGAGGGCGAGCCCGAGCCTCATGCATACGAGCGCGACGCAGATGATGCCGATGATCCACCGCGCGGGCGGGAAGGCGAATCGATCCGCGAACGCCTCGACGATCTTGTGGTCGATGAGCTGCCAGTACTTGACGAGAAGCGCCACGAGCGTCGCGAGAAGAGCGCCCACCATGGTGAATATCAGAAACGCGGCCGTGTTGGCGGCGAGGACGGCCTGGGACGGGTAGCTCAGAATCGCCCGCCTGCAGCCTTCGACGAGATACGGAAGGAAATCGGGGTTCGCCGAGAGGATCTCGATCCTCGCGAGCGTGAAAAGGGGTGCCGCATAGTCCCCGGTGATGTTCGCCGCGAGCTCGAGCTTCTGCACGGCTTCGTCCTTCTCGCCGTCGCGCAGGAGCTGGAGCGCTTCCCGATACAGCGCTCTCGACGCCACCGGGATCGAGGGAGCTCCATGCGCGAGCTCGCTCTCCGTGTACGCCTTGAGGTTCGCGTTCTTCACGATATCGAGCGACTCGGCCTGGACGCCCGTGCAGAATGCAAGGGCGCACAGGACGGCGGATATGAGCGCTATTCCTCTGTGCGACATAACCTGTTGTCCGGTTGTAAGTTTCATTTTTCGTCGAGGGCACGCATGCCCTGCATGTTTCGCCGTTCGGTTCTATCGTGGGGACTTCGGCAAAAATCGTGCCGCGCGCCATTCGCCGGAAGCCTCCAATTTCCGATTTACAAGGGCCTTGCGAGGTGTTAGATAGTGAATGTCGATCGGCCCGAGAAGGGAGCGTTCCATGCAGTCAGCCGAAATCGCCGTCATCGGAAAGCACGTCGCGAGCGAGGTTCTGCTCAAAGGCTGGGTCTACAACATCCGGTCCAGCGGCAAGATCATCTTTCTGCTCGTGCGCGACGGCACCGGCGTGATCCAGTGCGTCATCGAGAAATCGTCGGCGGGGGAGGAGCTTTTCGCGAAGGCCGCCGCCCTCACGCAGGAATCCTCGATCGAGGTGAGCGGTCTCGTCCGCGAGGACAAGCGCGCGCCCGGCGGCTACGAGATGAGCGCGACGGGGCTCTCCGTGATCCAGCTCGCCGAGCCATATCCGATCACGCCGAAGGAGCACGGGACCGACTTTCTCATGGACAACCGCCACCTGTGGCTGAGGAGCCAGAGGCAGCACGCGATCATGACGATCAGGGCGGGGCTTGTTCGCTTCATCCGCGATTTTTTCGACAACCGCGGCTTCATCAACATGGACACGCCCGTGTTCACGCCGAACGCGTGCGAAGGGACGACGACGCTCTTCGAAACCGAGTACTTCGGCGACAAGGCCTACCTCACGCAGAGCGGGCAGCTCTATAACGAGGCGACGGCCGCCGCTTTCCGCAAGGTGTATTGCTTCGGCCCGACCTTCCGCGCGGAGAAGTCGAAAACGCGCCGGCACCTCATCGAATTCTGGATGGTGGAGCCGGAAGTCGCCTTCGCCGGGCTCGACGATATCATCCGGCTCGCCGAGGAATTTCTCGTGGAGATCGTCGGCCGCTCGCTCGAAAGCTACCGGCCGCTCCTCACCGGCGTCCTCGAGCGCGACGTGTCGAAGCTCGAGAAGGTGCAGCCTCCGTTCCCGCGGCTTTCGTACGACGACGCGGCGGCGCTGCTCAAGAAGAAGGGAACCGCGTTCGAATGGGGGACCGATTTCGGCGGCACGGACGAGACGACGATATCGGAGGAGTACGATCGCCCCGTCTTCGTGCACCGCTTTCCCGCGGCGATCAAGGCGTTCTACATGCAGCCCGATCCCGCGGATCCCCGTCTCAGCCTCTCCGTCGACCTCCTCGCCTCCGAGGGGTACGGGGAGATCATAGGCGGCGGAGAGCGTATCCACGATCTCGCGCTTCTCGAGAAGAGAATAGAGGAGCACGGGCTTCCGAAGAAGGCGTTCGAATGGTATCTCGACCTGCGCCGGTACGGATCCTTCCCCCACGCGGGCTTCGGTCTCGGCGTCGAGCGCACGTTGTCGTATATCTGCGGCCTCCAGCACGTGCGGGAGACGATACCCTTCCCGCGGCTCATCAACAGGCTCACGCCCTGAAGGGCATAAGATAAGACTAGGCAGGAATGATTATTCGTGCTACATTGATTTCGAGAACGGGAATCGTGGAATGAATCGTTTCCGCGAACGTTTAATGGGCGTCATAAGGGTTTTTCGGTCAAGGAGGTACGGAGCATGAAGAGAATGGTATTGGTTGCGATGGGGCTGCTGCTCCTCGCCGGTTCCGCTTTCGCGCAGCCGTTTCCCGGGCTTCCCGATACGGCGTACGTGGGGCTCTTCGCGGACGTGGATCATACGGTCCGCACGGTCACCTATGGCGGCGCCCCGGCATCTTTCCATTGGTATCTTTACTGGCTTCCGAGCACCAGGGGACTTCTGGCCGCCGAGTTCAAGATATCGGTTCCTTCGAACATCGCCGGAGTAACCGTAGTGGCCAAGGATCCCGCCATCACCGTCGAGCTCGGCACGCTCACGGCGGGCATCAGCATCGCGTTCCATGAGGACAGCTGCCAGACCGCTTGGGTCTGGTCGCATCATCTGACCAGCTTTCTGCTGAACGCGACGCAGAGCCAGATCGAGATTGTCGAGCACCCGGGGGTTATTCCGCCCGCGTATCAGGTCGCGACCTGCGAGCTCGGCTACCCGATCGAGCCGGTGAAGCGCCTGACGCATCTCTATCTGAACTGGGACGGGGGCCTCGGCGTGCAGAGCAAGAGCTGGGGAGCCATCAAGAGCCTCTTCTAGGAAGGCGGGCTCCCTCGCGCGAATCGATGACAGGGGCCGGCTCGACGAGCCGGCCCTTTTGTTTCCCCCCCCGCAGTCGCCTGCATTCTCAGACCGGAGCCCGCTTCGAGGCCCGTCCGGGCGCCGGCCCGGGCGCATTTGAAACTTGACAAACCGACAAGTATCGTTTACAATCCTGCTCGCAGTATTCCTAGGGGAAAGTAGATCTTACATTGCATCGCGGAGGGGAACCAATCAGGGAGATTTAGCTCGTCGGGGCTTGTCTGAAGCGGCTCGGGGTCTATCTACATCTGTTGAACAACTGAATGCCGGCGGCACTTCACTGCCCTCTGAATGAAAGGAGGGATGCGGATGAGTGATTGACTCGCCTGAATGTTCGAGGGCGAAGTGTAGTCATTTCTTCCCAGTGTCTTGTCTCGCGACCTTTGCAACGTTTGGAGGGGGCTATGAAAAAGGTTGTATCGGTTCTCATGATGGCAGCTCTCGGACTGCTGTCAGCTTCGGTCCTCCCGGCTGCGACGATCAACGTGCCGGGGGACTATGCGACGATTCAGGCGGCGATCAATGCCGCGTCACCCAACGACGAGATCGTGATCGCGGCGGGCTACTACGAGGAAAACGACGCTGCATGGCGCGATCTCTACATCGGGAAATCGCTTTGGCTTCACGGCGCGGGCTCCGGCTCGACCGTTGTGGGCCTCAGTTCAGGGAAGGGGAACGGCGTCGAGATTTACGGCTCGGCTCTCGATGTCATAATAGAGGGCATCACCTTCACGCATCGCACCGGATATACCGTCGCGAGCGGATTCAACATCCGTGCGGGAGAGGTTGCGAGCACGTTCAACAGCCTGGTCTTCCGCGACGTTGAGTCGGCCTATGCGACGGGCCGGAACGTCTTCATCGACGGCAACGGCACCTACACGAACATCACGGTCGAGAACTGCGGCTTCCACCATTCGGGGGCGTGGGGATTCAGCGTCCGTGGCGTTGTCGTGGCGTTGAATATCACGGACTCCGATTTCGAGTATAACGGCACTTCCGATGCGGCCCACGGCATCGGTTTCGACATCGATATGCCGATTACCGTATCGGGCATCACGGTGCAGGGCGGCAGCTTCAGCCATAACAAGGCCAAGGGAATCAATCTCGTCAAGACGACCAACGCCACCTTCACCGGCATCACGGCGAGCTCGAACGCCGGGGCACCCGGCGGCGGTTTCGGCATCAGTCTCTGGGAGTGGGTGTCGGCATCCTCGGGTATCACCGTCGAGGAATCCACGATCGAGAACAACTCGACCGATGGCATCCTCTTCGGCACCGAGGGGACGTGCACCATCACGGGTATCAGTATGCAGAAATGCCGTATCACCGGGAATGGCCGCCACGGCATTTTCTTCTATCACAACCTCGGCGGCAGCGCTTCCGGCATAGCCGTGAATGGATGCTATCTCGACGGCAACGCCGGCAAGGGTATCGCCAAGAGCGCCCTCCCCGCCTCAATCGACGGTTCGGCCAACTGGTGGGGCGTTGCGACGCCGGATGGCGTCGCCCTCAAGGCTGCTGGACTGAACCTCGATTACACGCCGTGGCTTGCAAACGACGACGACCTGAGCAGTGATCCGGGCTTCCAGGCGGACTGGAGCGTCCTCTGGGTGGACGACGACGGCCCGCAGACCGGAACGACTGGCCGCATTCAGGAAGCCATCGGTCTCGTGACGGGCAGCACGGTCTACCTCGCCCCCGGAACCTACGAGGAGCAGGTCGAGATCACGAACGCGCTCACTCTCGAAGGTGGCGGTGGTGGAGCAGGTGGGTGTGTAATCAAATCGCCCGTGACGCTCACGAAGTATTTCATGCCCGGATCAACCAAGAACTACCCGGTTGTGTACGTGCATGATTGCGACGGCGTGACGGTTAAGAACCTCACCGTCGACGGCGCCGGCCGCGGCAATTCGAACTACCGCTTCCAGGGCGTCGGCTTCTGGAACGCGGGCGGCACGGTCGATCACTGCATCGTGAAGGACATCGAGGATACGCCCTTCAGCGGCGCCCAGCATGGTGTGGGGATCTACGCCTACAGCACAGGCACCGCTGCTCATGCGATTAATGTCTGGGATTGCGAGCTGTATGGATTCCAGAAGAACGCCATGGCCCTGAACGCCGGCGATACGAACCCGTTCACGATCGATGTTCGCCGGAACGTTGTGACGGGCGCTGGCGCAACGACCGTGACCGCGCAGAACGGCATCCAGGTATGGGCGGTGTTGGGCAGTGGGACGGTTGCTGATAACGTCGTCTCGGGCATCGGATACTCGGGCACCGGCTGGGTGGCAACGAGCATCCTCCAGTATTACGGCGACATGGATTTCATCGGCAACACCGTGACCAACGGCCAGCTCGGTATCTACAATAACTATGGCGCCGGCGACATCACGGGGAACAGTATCACCGTATCGATGATCGGAAGCTATTGCGACGGCATCATCGCGTCGGATCCCGCGAACAAGGTGGCTTCCCCCTTCGCTCCGGACGCGCAGGTCGGCGCTCCCGGCACTCGCATCGTGATGGGCGGGACTCCGCTCGACGTCAATATCACGGGCAATACGGTGGCCTTCAGCGGGTCGACCAATACCGGGTCATACGGTATCGAGGCCTACGCGGGTTACAGCCCGGAGGATCTCGACGTCGCGATCAACGGCAACGACGTCTCGGGGTTCGAATACGGCATCGTCATGTCGAAGTGCGCGGGGCCGGACTGCGACACGGGTGTCTTCACGAGCCTCGTCGCGCAGCACAACAGCATGACGGGCAATACGGGCTACGGCATGTACTCCGACGTCGATTACCTCACGGCGGACGGCCGGTACAACTGGTGGGGCGACGCGAGCGGGCCATATCATCCCTCGCTGAACCCGCTCGGTGCAGGCAACTGGGTATCGAACTATATCGACTTCAGTCCGTACATGAGCTCGCCGAACGAGGCAAGCGTAGTTCCTGCCGCCACGTTGACCAACTGCGTGACGCCGAAGACGGTCGTGTTCCACCTCGACCAGGCCGGCCTGGACGAGGTCCGCGGCTATGAGCTTCAGTTCCAGGTGAACCCCGCGGTCGCGGTCGTCACGAGCTTCACGCAGGGTAGCTTCCTGAATATGCACGGGACGACGTACTTCAGCGCCGTGGACAACGGAGGCGGTGCCTGGACGGTGAGCTGCGCGATCCTCGGCGGCACGGTCGGCGGCACGGGCGGCGGGGATCTCTTCTCCGCGATCCTCACGCCGGTCGGCGCGGGCACCGCGGCGATCGACATCACGAGCCTTAAGCTGCGTGACCTCGATAACAACCCGCTTCCGGCGGGTATGCTCGACGGCTCGATCCAGGTCGAATGCACACCGCCGACGATGGAGGATATCGCGGAGCCGCAGGGCGTCTGGTACAACGCCGCGCCCGTTCTCTCGAACTTCGGCTTCGACGACGATCTCAACCTCGATCTCGCCGAGTACAACTACGACGGCGGGACGTGGACGGAGATCTTCAGCGGGATCAACGGCACCTCATGGGACAGCGATCCATGGACGCTCCCCTTCTTTGCCGGTCTCTCGGAAGGTTCGCACACGATCTACTTCCGGGTGAAAGACGACGCGGGGAACTGGAACACGGCGACCTACAGCTGGCAGTTCTACAAGGACACCGTTGCGCCCCAGCCTCCGACGAACTTCGTCGCGATGCCGGGACACGACAAGACGCATCTCACTTGGACGAATCCGTCGGGAGACGCGACCTTCGTCGGTGTCGAGATCCGGTTCAACGGATGGCTCGATTATCCCGAGTACGCCACATCGGCGCCTGCGTACCCGCCGGACCACACTGCGGGGACGTATGTGACCCTCGCGACGGGAGCGTTGTTTGACGACAATCCCCGCGCACCGAGAGACATCTACTACTACTCGGCGTTCTCGAAGGATCTCGCGGGCAATTACTCGGTGCTCGGGACTACGGCCTTTGACCGTTGCACGAGCTACTGGCTTGGGGACGTTATTCCCAACCCGGTCGGTAATGGCCTCGTCGAGCTCTCCGATCTCGCTGCATTCTCAGCGGCTTTCGGCCTGCTGCCGGGGCACGTGGCCTGGGATAACGACTGCGACTTCGGTCCCACGGATAACTGGTCGCGGCTCGGCATTCCGCTGCCCGATAACAAGGTCGATTTCGAGGATCTCATGATCTTCTCGATGAACTATCACGTGGTCACGCCGGCTGGGCTCCAAGAGGGCGTCGCGGCGGCCCGTGTCGTCGAGAATCTCAAAGATCTCGTTGCATTCAAGCTCGTCTCGAATGCGGACGGATCCATCTCGATCGTTCTCACGAACACGGCCTCGACGCTGAAGGGTATCCACCTCGTCGCGACGGTCGAGGGGGGCACTCTCGAACGCGTCGAGCGCGGTTCGTTCTTCACGGGCAGGGGGAATCTGTTCTTCGGGCTCGTTCCCTCAACGAGCAACAATGTCGACATCTCGACCGCGGCGCTCGGCGTCGACAAGGCGCTCGCGGGCTCGGGCGAGGTGGCGCGTCTCGTGATCGCAAGCGATGGCGGGAACGCTCCGCGTGTGCGGATCGATGCGATCGATCTTCGCGACCTCGCGAACGCGAAGACCGAGCTCGTCGCGGCCGAGGAGTACGAGGCGCCGTTTGTGCCCACGGCGACGGCGCTCATGCAGAACTTCCCGAACCCGTTTAACCCGGTAACGATGATCACCTTCGACCTCACTGCGGCGGGCCGCGTGCGGATCGACATATATGATGTGTCGGGACGCCTGCTTGCGACCCCCGTGGATGCGGCGAAGGTGGCCGGACGTCACCAGGTCGAATGGAACGGCAAGGATGCGAGCGGTTCGCTCGTACCGAGCGGTATCTACTTCTACCGTATGAAGACCGCCGGATACGAAGCGACGAAGAAGATGATACTGGTGCGGTAGCGGAGGGGAGGGATGCGGGGGGCGCGGTTGCGCGTCCCCCGCGGTCCCGTTCTCTCTCGAACGGAGCGTCATGAATCAGTGCGGCACTACTCGCGCGGCATCGTGCGTTCTTCCGTTGTTCGCGGCGCTCGCTGCTCTCATTCCGTGGGAGCAGGCGAGCGCCGGCGCGGGGCCTTTCGCCGCTCCGAACCCGACGGTGAGCTTCGCCTCGCCCGTCGAATACGTGGAGCCGGGGGCTCTCTGCACGCTGCAGGTCATGGTGGATGGCGCGGTTGATTCTCTGAGCTGCATGGGGGTGTACATCGCTCTCGACGATACCGCGGTCGCGGAGTTCAAGATCGCCTACGAGGGGGAGCTTTTCAAAACTGCGGGCCATCCGACGTTCTTTCACTGGGAAGAGACCGCACCCGATTCGGCGAACGCGGAGGATTGCGTGCTCGGCTATCGAACCTATTTCCTCGCTCCTGGAGAGCTCGTGCGATTCGTTTTCCGGGCGAAGATCCCCGGGAGTTGTCGTATCTCAATCGCCTCGATCCGGCTCTGGGATATCAACCGGATCGAGCTTGCGCCGATCGCGGGGGCGCATGCGGATTTGGTTGTCCGCGCATCGACCGGGAATGATGCGGCGTTCCCTCGCGCCGGTGCGCTCTATAACTATCCCAATCCGTTCAATCCATCGACCGTGCTCACCCTCCGATTGCCGCTCGGGAATGGCTGGGCCGAGTCCGCGGTCCGGCTCGATATTTTCTCCGTCTCGGGCGATAGGGTGCGCGCTCTCTATGCGGGCAGTCTGGCAGCAGGCGCGCACGAGCTCGTTTGGGACGGAAGGGACGACCGGGGCGCCGCTGTCGCCACCGGCGTTTACATCGGCATCGCGCAGACCGGGCGCGGAGTGTTCAAGCGCAAGATGGTCGTAGTCCGTTGAAGAGGAGAATGGCATGCAAAAGAAGCTGACGATTTCCTGCATCATGATGATTCTGACACCATTCTTGTTTCCGTCGGTGGCGCCTGCCCAGCGCTGCCTCTCGGTTCTTCCCGATACGACGGTCGTCGCGATCGGCATGCAGTTCTCGCTCGATGTCGCCGTCAACGATCCCGTCGACAGTCTCATGGGCTACGACGTCGCCGTCGGTTTCGACCGCTCCTATCTCGAGGTCGTTCGCGTGGAGGAGGGACCGCTTCCGGCGACGTCGGGCTATTCGACCTTCTTCCGCTGGCTCAATGCAGGCTGCTCGTGCGATTCGATTCTCGTGAATGGCTCGATCCTCGGCAACACGGTCGACGGTCCGGGGACGATTTTCACGATGACCTTCAAGGCGCTCAAGCCCGGCAATGTGGACGTTGTAATCCGCCGCAGCGATCTCAGAAACGGCGTGAACGAGAAGCTCTCTCATTGCAGGCAAGACGGCGTCGTTATCATCGAGCCGCCCATCGGTTCGGAGGCGTGCTCGTGGAGTAGGGTGAAAGCACTATATCGATGACTTTGAGCATCGGAGGGAATAATAATATAACTAGTTTAATTACTAACTGTTATAACGAAACTCTGCAGGTGCTATTTTGCCAAGATTCTTGTTGAAAAATATTTCAATTCGGGGTAGAATATGAATCCTAAGGACTCAAACGATATCATTCAGCGCCAAGGTGCATAAATCAGCGGGGCAACCATTATCTTAAGCCGCATAGCGGGGAGGAGGTGGCGGAATCGCAATAACTTGATACGGATATAGCAGATGCAGCGAAAGTGGCTATTCTGACTGCTAGGGATATAAATCCGGAGGGGGATACTATGAAGCTTCTTAAGCTGTCGCTCATCACTTTGGCCATCGTGTCCGTTGCGGCGGCCATATGGGCAGCATGCCCGATTCATCCGAACCCGGGCATCTATCAGACGACCGACGGAACGATCAATCCCGGCCGCGTTTCGGAGGCCTGGTGCACGCTTCCGAGCCCTGGAGTTCCCGGAAATACGCAAAACGCGATGTCGTGGGACGGCGTGAATCTCGGCGCGCAGTGGAAGGTATGGGGAATGGCCATCGAACCGGCAGGCCCCCAGATCGTGGGCCAGAGTATGTCGGGCGGCACCGGCTGGATCGCGTACTCCACGAATTACCTCGGGGGCCAGTTCTGGCTCTCGAAGCTCCACGCCTGGGCGGACGGCGTCAACGATCTCACGGGGCTGGTATACAACTACAATGTTTACGCGCGCGTGACCTACGTCGGGGGAGTTCCCGTATCGGTGTATTCGACCGCTTACTTCACCGGCGTTTTCGGCGATTGCCCGCTGTGCACGCTCGAGTACGTGATCTCGAACGTGGCCCAGGTCTGGCCGCCCCAGGGCGCCGGCTACCCGCCGCTCCTGTGCGGCGCTGCCGGAGAATATTTCGACGTCTGCTGCATCAGGGCGAGCATTTACTGCCCGATGGCCGCCGAAGAGTCGACATGGGGAGCGATCAAGAGCCTCTACGAATAATCCATGTGTGAGGCCCGGGCTCACGCTGCTGCGAAGGGCCGGCGAGTTCCGCCGGCCCTTTTTCGTTGCATCCGCGCGGCTCGCGGCCACAACATGGTTGATTTCGAGCCGTCCGTTTGCTAACTTGAAATGTCTTTTCCCGTTGCCCTTTCTCCTCTCTTTTTCAAGGAGGATTCCAACAGCCATGTGCACGAAGCGCCTGTATCGGGTATTGGCCGTCGCGGCGGTTTCCGTCGTCCTCTGCGCCGCCGCTTCCGCGTTCGCCGGCGAAAACGAGGATCTCAATTTCGCGAAGAAACTGAGACGCGACGGGATGCACGTCGCTGCCGCCGAGGAGTTCCTGCGTTTCACGGAGAAATATCCCCAGAGCGTGTTTCGCCCCGAGGCGCTTTTCAGCGCGGGTGAATCGTATCTCCAGGCGGCCAAGGCGAACGACGCTCTCGCCACCTACGAGAAATTCATCGAGACCTACCCGAAGGACGAGCGCGCGTGCCTCGCGCGGCTCCAGCGCGGCAAGATCTTCAAGGCGCTCAAGCGATACAAGGAAGGGGCGGACGAGCTTCTTCTGATCCCGGACGAGAGTCCCGCCTGCCCGGTCGTCGATCAGGCGCTTCTCGACGCGGCGGATTGCCTCATGTCGATGGGGGATTCGGAGGGCGCGTCCCGGGTCCTTCGCCGGCTCATCAACGAACGCAAGGATTCGCAGCTCGCCCCCCGCGCGCGTTACACGCTCGCGCTCGCGCTCGTCAACACGGGGCGCGACATGGAAGCGGATCAGGTGCTCGCCGACGTCGTCAAGCTCTATCCGGCCTCGCCGGTCAGGGCGCTCGCCCTCGTGAAGCTCGGAGAACGCTCGCTCGCGAAGAACGATTTCGCGAAGGCCGAAAGCTATTTCCGCATGGTCGAGAAGGATTTCAAGGAAGATCCTCTTTCGGAGAAGGCGGTGCTCGGGCTCATCGATATTCACGCGAAGAGAGGGAACGCGGACGGGGTCCTCGTCGAATCGGAGCGGTTCCTCGGGAAGTTCCCGAACTCCGACATGCGCGGGAAGGTGCTGCGGGGCGCCATCGACGCCGCGCTCAAGTCGAAGAAGCCGGACAAGGCGCTCGCCCTCGTCAATTCGCTCAAATCGGGCAAGGCCGCGAGCGACACGACGGGAGAGCTGTCGCTCCTCACGGCGCGCGCCCTCATGGCGGCGCTCAAGACGAACGAGGCGATTCTCGAGCTCGAAACGATGCGCCGCGCGTATCCGGCGTCTCCGTTCCTCAGGGACGCGATCGTGCTCGAAGCCGAGCTGCGCGACCGCTCGGGCGCTCCGCTCGAAGCGGCCCGCCTCTATAACCTCGCGCTCATGGGGAACGTGAACCGCGACGAGCGGCTCCGGCTCAACGCCAGTCTCGCCGAGCTTTCCGCCGCGCGCCTCTCCGATACGCTGTCGGCTATCCGCTACTGGCGGCTCGTCGCCGACGAGGCGATGGACGGGAGCGTCGCGGAGGAGGCCCTCTACCGGGAGAGCGTTCTCCGCGAGAAGCTCGGGGACGTCGGGGGCGCGACGCGCGGATTCGAAGCGGCCGTCTCCCGGTTTCCCGAAGGAACATACGCGGCGCAGGCCCGGAACCGCCTCGCCGCGCTCTCGGTGCGCCCCGTCTGGAACGAGAATATCGGCAGGCGCCTCGCCCGGATCGCCGTATGGGACGCGGGTTCGGTGCAGCGTTCGCTCGAAACGGGGGCTCTCCTCGTGGAAGGCGCCCGCGACGCGGAGACCGCGATTCCGCTTCTCGAAAGCGCGCTCTCGAAAGATCTCCCCGATTCGCTTCGCGCGAAGGGAAGCTACTATCTCGGCACGGCGCGCGTTATGCGGGCGGATGCGGCCGCTGCGCGCGGAGAGGACGCGAAGGCGGAGCTCGCGCGCGGGCTCGATCTGCTGAAGAGCGCGTCGGCGCAATACGCGAACACGGTGTGGGGCGAACGCGCTTTCCGCGCGTATATCGAGCGGCGGCAGGGCGAGTGGAGCTTCGCCGAGAGGCTCGGCAGGCTCGAGGAATACATGACCGCCTACGGCCGCGGCCAGGGAAGATCGTGGGGGCTCATGAAGCGCGCTCAGTATCTTTCCGAGCGCGCGTCGCAGGGGGATACGGTCGCCGCGAACGCGGCGCTCGGCGCGGCGAACGAGGTGCTCGGCTCGAACGCTCCGGCCGCGGAGAAGAGGGAAGCGACGCTTCTCGGCGCCTCTCTCATGCGCGCCAGGGGGAATCATGCCGGGGCGGCGCGGGCGTACGAGGGATTCGTCGCGGCGTACCCCGAAGACTCGCGGGTCACGGGGATCCTGTACGATCTCGGCGAAGAGCTGCTCGCGGCGAGGGACTATACCGCAGCAGCCGCCGCCTACGACCGCTGCATCGCCCGGGCTCCGGGGAGAGGGATCGCCGAGAAATGCATGATCCGGAAAGGGGACTGTCTCTACTACAGCGGCGCCTTCGCGGCGGCCGCCGACGCCTTCGCGGGATTCGCCGCGTCGTATCCCGAGAGCGAGCTCGCGGGGGAAGCGATGTACCGCGAGGCCCTCGCGCGCGAAAAGGCGGGGGACCCGCGAAAGGCCGACGAGCTGTTCCAGGGGCTCCTCGCGAGGGAAGATCTCCCGCGCGCGGCGCGGCTGAAAACGCTCGCCTGGCTCGGCGGGCGATACCTCGAGAACAGGCAATACGACAGGGCGAGGCCGCTCCTCGTGGAGCTCGCCGCCGGCGAGCGGACCGCGGCGAACCTGACTCTGGCCGGCGAGGCCGAGCTCGGCGCGGGGGATTTCAACGGCGCGGTGAAGAGCTTCAGCGACGCGTTCGCGATGCAGGGCGCCGATATCTGCCGCGTCGTCGCGGGCAGGGCCAAGTCGTACATGAGGCTCAAGCAAACGGACGCCTACGAGAAGGATACCGCGATTCTCGCGTCCCGCTGCGCCGACTGGAAGGGGCTCGGGGGCTAGCTCCTCGAAAAGGGCAAGATCGAGGCCGAAGAGGGGCGCTGGGCGGTGGCAGCGCGGACGCTCGACGAGCTCCAGAAGAGATTCGCCGGCACGGAAGAGGGTTCGGAGGCGCTCTTCTATATCGCGCTCTGTGATCTGAAGCGGGGCGGATATAGGGAGGCCGCGGAGAAGCTCGAGACATTCGTCGCTTCCGCGCCGCGCTCGGCCATTCTCCCGCAGGCGTACTTCAAGCTCGCTTCGTCCCACTACGGAGCGGGCAATCTCAATCTCGCGGCGAAGTATTACGCGCTCGCCGCCGAGTCGTCCAAGGACGGCGACCTGTCGTTCACGGCGTGGAAGAACCTCGGCAGCGTGCAGCAGCAGCTCGAGCAATGGAACGACGCCGCCGCGACGTGGCAGAAGATCGTCGAGACCTTCCCCGAACGCGACGGGATCGTCGAGATTCTGTTCGACCTCGGATTCTGCTACAACTCGGCCGGCAAGAACGAGCTCGCCTACGACGTCTACTCGAGGATCCCCGACGTCGCGACGAGCGAGGAGCAGCAGGGGCGCGCCCATTACTGGGCGGGTATGAGCCTCAAGAGCATGGGGCGCTACGACGAGGCGATCCGCGAGTTTCTCCGCGTGCCTTACCTGAAGACGGGCGGGATGTGGGGCGTCACCTCGAAGCTCGAGGCCGCCGGATGCTGCGAGGCGAAGGGCGATCTGGCCCAGGCCAGGACGATCTACGAGAGCGTTCTCGCCGCGAACGGGCCCGCCTCGGA
>JBFYZM010000052.1:0-10664 GCA_041309505.1 Candidatus Krumholzibacteriota bacterium | reverse complement strand
GGGCGTATCGAAGGCGCTCTCGATGACCGGCGGCTGGGGGCCGTTCGGCAGAGCCCGCAGGGGGCCGACCATGTTCGACGGATTCGATTCCTGGGGCCTGCAATCCCAGGAGGTCGCCATGTAGTAGTAGGGCGTATCGATCACGGGCCCTCCGCCCGGCGTGTGGCTGTCGTCATGGATCGTGTACGTGGCTGCGCCGCTCGGTGTGGCCGAATTGATGCAGGTCCACTCCACCTGGCCTTCCTTCCGGCGGTATACCGTATAATTCTCGATGTCTTTCTCCCCGGCCGTTTCGTCGACCGATTTCGTGAACGTGAGCGTGATGCTCTCGCCCGCGTCGCGCGGCGTATCGACGCCGCTCAGGCCGGTCGGCGACGCGGGAGGATCGCCGCAGGCGTGCAGATTCACGCTGCCGGTTCCCACGTTCCTCGGCCGTATCTTGCTGGTCATCACGATAGACCGGTATCTCCGCTCGGAACCGGTCGTGCTGTGCGGGCCGACGTAGCTCGCTTCCATGTTGGGGGATTCGGCCTCGATACCCACCGACACCTCGATGATCTTGCTCAGCAGGTTCTGGGGAACGCGGGTCAGCGCCGCGATCTCCGCCTGGCTCAGGGCGCCGTCGTTGTTGGCGTCCCCGTAGAGCCGGATCACGCCGTCGTTGTTGAAGTCGCCGTAATACTTGAACAGCGGCTCCGGCAGCTGGCCGTCCGGATAGTTCTCTCTCCCGCGGAGGCCGTACGCGATCATATCGATGCGCGTGCCGTTCTCCTCGCGCATGAGCGCGTAATCGGCGGGGTTCTGCGTCTCCGTGTAGCGATCGGACGAGTTCACGAGCCCGTTCGCGTCGCGGTCGAAGGTGTAGCGGATCGTCTCGGCGCCGTTGTTGTATCGCTCGCGGGTCCCGATGTTCTCGCCCGGATAATCGCCCGGCGAATAGAACACGCCGCTGCTGAGAGGAGCCGTCTGGCTCACGCTCATCGACGGTACGCCGAAGGGACCGCTCGAAACGTCCGCGTTGAAAATCACCTGGTACGGAGCGGCGTCGACGAATACCGGCTGCTTGTTGAAATCGTCGATGTTCATCCCCGCGAGGCGCAGATCCCTCGTGAGCGCCTCGAGCGAGACGCTCGCGTTCTGCTGCGCGCTCACGAGCTGGTTCTGCGCTTCCCCCGCCTTTTTCTGCGAGGTGAGCACGTTGTACGAAATCAGGATGAGGAGCGCGCCGACGGTGAGCGCGATCATCATCTCGAGCAGCGAAAAACCGCGGTTCCTGTTCGACCGATTGTTCATGATACATCACTCCGCATTAAAGCTTGATATCCTTGAACCTGCTGATGCTCGAACGTATCTGGGCGTTGCGTGCTACGCCGTTGTCGCGCCATTCTACACGGACGGTCACTTCCTTCATGACGCTCGTGCCGAGAGCGTCCACGGAGTCGGCGATCGCCACCGCTCTCCGGAAAAAGGAGTAATCGGGCTTTCCGCTTTCGATCGTGCCGTAATCTTCGGTGGGAAACGAAGCCGCCGTGATGGCGTCGTAGCGCGTGCTGCTCAGGATCTGCTCCATCCGCTGGTTGGCCAGATTGGTGGCGACGACGACGTGCTTCGAGCGCATGTTGGAATGCATCGCCTGGAACATGACGCGCGTGAGGCTCAGGACTCCCACGGCGAAGATGGTCATGGCGACGAGGATCTCCACGAGGGTCATCCCTGCGCTGTTCCCGAGGTGCCTCTTCATCTGCATTGCGACCTCCGTCGATAATCGATATCAGTTATAGGTCGGCCGCGCGAGAATGACGGTGCCGGTCGAGCGCCGCACGGCGAGCATCTGCTCCGAGCCCTTCTTCTGCGCGCGAAAATCCGCGTTCGACGTAACGAAGATCAGGCCTTCCTCGTTCGTGCTGCCGTTCGGATGGAAGATCACGCGCGGGGGGGATCCCGAGAAAGTGACGGGGCTCGTGACGTACGTTCCGTCGAGACCGAGCGCTCCTCCGATCAGCCCGAACACCTGTCCCGCGGGCAGCTCGTAAGGCCCGTAGACCGTTTCGCCGTTGTCCGCCCTGCTGTTTCCCCTATTGGTCGGGACGAAACCCGCCTCGGCGGGATTGCCTCCGCCTCCGCCGTCGTCGTCCAGAATCGTTATTGTCGAGGCGCTGAGGCTGAAAAAAGCGACATAGTCGTTTCTCTCATGGATGGCCCTGCCGCGGGCCTGCCTCAATATGCTCGCGACAAGCTGAGCGGTGTCTTTGGACTGAAAGTGACGCATGTATCTCATGATCGGCGGCGTTCCGACCGCGAGAACGAGTCCGATGATCGTCACCGCTACCATCAATTCGATAAGCGTAAATCCTTTTTTCATCGTTCCTCTTCCCTGCTCAAGCCATAGGAGCTTCGCAGCGCTTTATCTCCGCGATCTTTAGACGCGAAAGACGTACCATTTGCGGAACTTTCTTCAACCGCTTTGTTTTTCAATCGATTAAGACGAAGCGAGCCCCGCGGAAAGCGGCAGCCGGGATGCCATATTGCACGGAATCGTTGCAGAATGGCAATTCTGCTGCGAGGGTATTTAATTGTAATAAAAGAAGTTATACCATAAAACGAGGCAGCGCGAGAAAGTAGCGCGCATTTCTTTCAATCATGAGGAAGAATCGTCGCACGACTTGGATATCGCTAAAAAAATCCCCGGTCCCGAGGGACCGGGGATGATGGATCTTACCGGTGCGGCGCGCGGCTCAATCGGCATCGAGCCCCGGAACGTTCTGAGAGGGGCGCTCCCTCGAAAGGAGGTACTGCCAGCTTCGCTCCGTCTCCTCCTCGATCCCGCGGATCTCCTCGTCGGTCAGGTGCCGGAACCGCCCCTGGGCCTTGATGTAATCCTTGAGGGGAGTCGGCTCGAAGTCCTTCCACACCGTCCAGGTCTTCCCGTTGTCGAAGATCTCGATGAGCGGAAAGACCTTCGAGGTTACGGCCTGCCGCGCCATCGCGACGGAAAGCTCGGGAGCGAGCTTCCATCCGGTCGGGCAGGGAGCGAAGATGTGAATGAAGCGCGTTCCCTTGATCTCGCGCGCCTTCCTGAGCTTCGCCATGAGATCCTGCGGGTAGGCCACCGAGGCGGTCGCGATGTACGGGATCGAGTGCGCCGCCATGATGTCGATCATTTTCTTCTTGGGGCGTTTCTTCCAGTGATCCCCCGGGGTCGTCGTCGTCCACGCGCCGACCGGCGTCGACGAGCTCCGCTGGATACCCGTGTTCATGTAGGCCTCGTTGTCGTAGCAGCAGTAGATGATGTCCTCGTTGCGCTCGGCGGCGCCGGAAAGCGCCTGGATGCCGATGTCGAACGTCCCCCCGTCCCCGGCCCACGCCATGACGACCGTCTCCGTGTCCCCCCGCATCTCGAGACCCGCCTTGACCCCCGTCGCGGTCGAGGCTGCGGCCTCGAACGCCGTATGGAAAATGGGGACCTTGAGCGAGGAGTGGGGAAACGGCCCGTCGATCACGGCCCAGCAGCACGCAGGAATGACGACCGCCGTTTTGGGCCCGAGCGCTTTCAGCGCGAAACGCATCGCCTGCGTGGCGCCGCATCCCTGGCAGGCCAGGTGGCCCGAGGTCATGAGCTCGTTTGTCGGGATCTGAGGCGTCGCTTTCATATCTTTACCCCTATCCAGTTGATGCCGGGCTCGGGTTTTTTATCGTTGATCAGCTTGTCGGCGATCTCGCGTATGACCTTCGGCGTTATGTCGCGCCCGCCGAGGCCCGCGATATAGCCCGAGATCGGAACGTTCGTCCGCCCGTAGAGCGCGCTCTTCACTTCCTGGTAGAAGATCCCGTGATGCCCGAACGAGATGTTCCGGTCGATGACGGCCACCTTCTTCGCCTTCGAAAGCACGTCGTACACTTCCTCGAAGGGGAACGGCCTGAAGACCCTGATCTTGAGGGCGCCTATCTTGATCCCTTCGTCGCGCATCTGATCGATGACGGCGCGCGCGGTCGAGGCGACGGTGCCGGACGTGACGAGGACGTATTCGGCGTCCTCGCAGCGGTACGGCTTGACGACGCCGTAGCCGCGGCCGAAATGCTTCTCGAACTCGCGGTCGACGTCGCGCACGACGCTCCGCGATTTCTCCATCGCCTTCTCGATCATGTAGCGGAGCTCGAAGTATTCGCCCGGGCTCGCGAGATTGCCGAAGGCATGCGGCGTGTCGACGTCGATCCTGAACTCCGGCTTGTAGGGGGGCAGGAAGGGACGCACCTGCTCGGGCTCGAGGATGTCGACGATCTCGAACGTGTGCGAGAGAAAGAACGCGTCGAGAACCACCATGACGGGGAGCATCACCGTCTCGGCGATCTTGAACGCCTGCACGATCGTATCCTGCGTCTCCTGGTTGCTCTCGCAGTAGATCTGAAGCCAGCCGGTATCGCGCTGCGAGAGGGAGTCGTTCTGGTCGGTCCAGATGCTCCACGGAGGGCCGACGGCGCGGTTGACGTTCACGAGCACGATCGGAAGCCGGGCTCCGACCGCCCAGTGGATGATCTCGTGCATGAGAAGAAGCCCCTGCGACGAGGTCGCCGTGAAGGTCCGCACGCCGGCCGCGGAAGCGCCGACGCACGCGGTGAGCGCGCTGTGCTCGGACTCGACCGCGATGAACTTCGCGTCGAGCTCTCCCTTGGCGCACATCTCGGAGAGAAGCTCCACGATCTGCGTCTGCGGCGTTATCGGGTACGCGGAGATCACCTTGACGTCGCTGGCGCGCACGCCGTAGCTCACGGCGTGGTTACCCATGATAACCTTCTTCATCTTCCCTCCTCCCGCGTCGATATGGCGCTGCGCGGGCATTCGGTCACGCAGACGAGGCAGCCTTTGCAGAAATCGTAGTCGAATTCGTATTCCTCGGCGAGGCGCTTGATCGCGACGTCGGGGCAATAGACCCAGCAGTTATCGCAGTAATTGCAGACGCCGCACGAGAAGCAGCGGTCCGCTTCGCGGCGCAGGAGATCGCCGTCGTATCCGGTGAATATCTCGCGGTAGCCCGCGACCGCCTCTTCGACGGAGATTCGCGGCACCATCGTGCGCTTCCCCTTCGTGAAGTAGGCGGTGTTGATGTTCTCGATGCTGATCGTGCGCGGCTCCTCGACGACCGGCTCGGGCTCTCCCGAGAGCATCCGGCCGATGCGCTCGGCGGCCTTGCGCCCCGCCGCGATCGCCTCGACCACGCTCGCCGCGCCCGTCACGACGTCCCCTCCCGCGAAGATCTTTGTGTTGCTCGTCTCGCCGGATTCGTTCTTGATTTTAATGAGCCCGCCGCTCACCTCCACGGCCTTCTCGAAGGGGGACGCGTTTCCCTCCTCGCCGATCGCGGTGAAGAGCGTATCGATCTCCATCGTGAACGTCTTGTCCCCGTCGGCGACGGGACGCCTGCGCCCCGACTCGTCGGGTTCGCCGAGCTTCATCTGCTGAAAGACGACGCTCAACGGCCCCGCGCCCGTGCGCGTGATGCTTTTCGGAGCGGCGAGGAAATGGAAGAACACGCCTTCCTTCTCGGCCTCCTCGATCTCGTCGGAAATCGCCGGCATTTCGTTCATCGTGCGGCGGTACACGACGGTGACCTCGCTCCCGGAGCGCCGCGCGCAACGCGCGACGTCCATCGCCGTGTTGCCGCCTCCCACGACGACCACACGCTTCCCGGGGACGGCCTTTTCGCCGCCGTTCACCTTGTGCAGAAATTCGAGCCCGCGCTGAACGCCCGGCCCGTCTTCCCCGGCGACGCCCATCGGACGGCTGCGGGTGAGACCGGTCGCGACGAACACCGCCGCATATTCCTTTTCGAGACTCTCGATCGTGACCGCTTCCCCGAGGGGCGCGCGCGTTTTCACCGTGATGGGTCCCGATTCGAGGATCGAACCGATGACGCGGTCGAGCAGGACGTTCGGCAGCCGGTACTCCGGAATTCCCCAACGGAGCGTGCCGCCGAGCGCGTTCTCGCTCTCGAAGATCGTGACCGGGTATCCCTGACGCGCGAGGTAGAACGCGCACGAAAGACCCGCCGGGCCGCCGCCGACCACCGCGATCTTCTCCTTCTTCGTCGCGCGCTTCTTCTCCATCCATTTCGGATTGTCGAGCCCCGCGTCTCCGATCGAGCGTTCGATCGCGGGGATATTGATCGCCTGATCGAAATCCTTCCTCGTGCATTTCTCCATGCAGGGATGGAAGCAGACGCGCCCCGTCACCGAAGGCATCGGGTTCGATTCGAGAATCGTCCGCCACGCCTTCTCGAAGTCGTTCTCCATCACGAGAAAGATGTACCGCTGGATATTCTCCGCCGTGGGACACCCGAGACGGCACGGGGAGATCTTGTAATCGTAGTACGGCCGAACGTTGCGCCAGGAGCCCGTCAGGTTGTACGTCATGTCGGCGACCGACATGGCGCAGATCGGCATCTCCTTGAAGCTTTTGAAGGTGATTTTATCTCCCATGTATCCTCCAGCCTTGACGTGGTACTGAAGCTCGCTCGACCGGATTCTATCGACGATTACTCGTCACTTCGAAATGAAGGTGACGCTGTTGAATGCCTCCTCGGCCGCTTTCCGGTTGTTCTCCTTGCGCATCGGGACGAACTCCTCGACCGCCTCGAGCACCGCCGTGAGCCCCAGGAGCTTCGTCGCGCCCGCGAACGCGCCGACGATCGCCGTGTTGACGATCGGCGCCGACCGCGAGCCGAGACCGTATTTGAGCGCGATCTTGTTCGCGTCCACCGTCGCGACACGGAACTTCTTCAGCATCTCGCTCGCCTGAAGATCGCGGTTCGTGTTGATAATGATCCAGCCGCCTTCCTTGAGGCCGGCCGTGATGTTGACCGTATCGAGGAGCACGGGGTCGAGGACGATGAGATGATCGGGCTCGTAGATCTCGCATCGTTCGCGGATCTCCCCCTCGGAAACGCGCGTGAACGAAACGACGGGAGCGCCTCTCCGTTCGACGCCGAAGGCGGGAAACGCCTGCACGAATTTCTTTTCGCGGAAGAACGCCTCAGCAAGTATCTCGGAAGCGATCACCGCCCCCTGACCGCCTCGGCCGTGGGTTCTGATCTCTATCATACGCGATCCCTTCGTGGTGAGTGCAACCGTCTATGATCCAAGGAGTTTCGAATTAACGGACCCGCCGCCCGATCCCCGTTTCGCCCCAAGGAATAGCGTAATCGATTGATCGGGCAGGGTCAAGCCCTTTTTGTTATCTCGCAAAAATTAGCCTTTGGTGATTGCAGGGCAAGGAAGAAAATCGCGCCCAGGAGGATTCGAACCCCCAACCTTCTGGTCCGTAGCCAGACGCTCTATCCAGTTGAGCTATGGGCGCAACCGAGCCTTCAGAATCCGGTGATCGTCTTGTCCGGCGGAACATGCGCGCCGTCGAGCGTGCCGCGCGGCTCTTGCGCCGCGGAGAGTCGCGAATCGCTTTCTTCCAGCACGAGCTCGATGCCGCCGACGACCGCGGCTATAAGATTATAAACGACGGTCCATATCGCAACGACAATTGTGCCGAAGACGGCGTACATGATCGCGATAATGGGAATGAGCACGAACCCGAGGCCGCGCAGCATGCCGAACTGCTCGCCGAAGCCCGCGTCGGTGAACGAGCCCATGAGAGCTCCCCACATCGAAAGCATCATCGCGTAGAAAACTCCGATGACGATACCGATGATGATAAAGACGACGAAGGCCATCTTGATGACCGGCCAGAGCGGGATCTTCTTCAGGACAAATGTGTGAGCCACGGCGCCTCCTTGTATCATGGCGGAGAGGGCGGGATTCGAACCCGCGGTAGGGGTTTAGCCTACAATCGCTTAGCAGGCGATTGCCTTCGGCCTCTCGGCCACCTCTCCGCCTATCCTTCATGTAACTCTATTTTGGCGGAGGGCGAGGGATTCGAACCCCCATGGGCTCATCGCCCGGCGGATTTCAAGTCCGCTGCCTTACCAGTTAGGACTAGCCCTCCAGAAAAAAACAGCCATCCCGAAAGCGAAGGCTTCGGTGCAGTATACGTCCCGGGCGCGCCGCCGTCAATACCAGATGCGCCTCTCCCCCGCATCCTCTTTCTCCCAGCGCTCGAGCTTCCGGCGGCTCCGCTCGCGTTTCACCAGATAGACCGCGACGAAGAGGAGCGAGGCGCCGGCCCAGTACGGCGCGGCGTTCAGAATCGTTCCGGCCGTCTTGTATCGCCGGTCCACCTCGACGTAGAGCTTGCCGGCGAAATCGTACGCGGTCTGGCCGAAAGCCGACTCGAAACCGCTCTCGAAATCCCCCGAGTCGCGGATGAACGCGGTGAGCGTCGCGAGCGATCCCGGCCGGTCGCCGAGGAGCTTCCGGACCGCGAAGTAGCTCATGCCGTAGGAAAGGGCCGCTCTGCCGGCGGAACGCGGGAAGGGACCCTTGAGCTCCTCGAGATAGGGCAGATCTCTTCTTCCCGCCGTCGTCATGAAGGTCCATTCGTCGGAGAGGTCCCATTCGCCCGACTGCATCATGGCGAGCCCTTCCATGAACCAGGTCGGAAGCGGCGCGCCGCCGACCCGCTGGGCGAGGAGGAGATGCGAAAGCTCGTGGCGAACGACGACCGGAAAATTGCGCGGCTCGCGCGCGACGAGATCGACGTTGATGCCGAGAACCCGGTTCTCGACGTCGGCGAAGGCGATTCCCCATTCGGGGATCGCTCCCCCGTGCAGCAGCTCGAACGCCTTCATATCGGACGCGATGATGACCTTGACGGGTTCGATCGACTCGAGTCCGAGCTCGCGCGCGATCTCTCCCGACGATTCCTCGAGAAGGCTCCCGGCTTCGCGGGCCAGCTTCGCGAAACGCGGCGGATAGAATATGATGAAAGAACCGCTCCCCGCCTTGAGAACCTGGTACCCGATGGGAACGCTCTCTCCCGCCGCGAGTACGGTCCCTCCCGCGGCGCGGGAGACGTTCATCGCGGCGCGGGAGCCTTCTCCCGCGGCCGGCCGCGGGGTTGCCGCGAACGCGATCGCGGCGATGAGAAGGACGACACCTATGCCGATGCGCTTCGCCATCACGTCACTTTTTCGATGATCCCCCCGCCGACGACGGCTCCGCCGCGGTAGAGAACGAGCGATTGCCCCGGAGTGACCGCCCATTGCGGTTCACGAAAAACGACCTCGAGGAGTGGCCCGCGCCGAACGGTGCGCGCCACCTCCGCGGGAGCGCGGCCGTACCTGATCTTCGCCGCGAGACCGTCCGAAAGATCGCGGCTCCTCAGCCGAAGATTTCCGCAGAGGGCGAGCGCGCTGAAGATCTCCTCCTTGCGTCCGAGGACGACGCGGCGGCCGCGCGTGTCGATTTCCGAAACGTACAGGGGAATCCCCCCGGCGACACCGAGCCCCTTTCGCTGGCCGATCGTATAGAGATGAGCGCCGTCGTGTCTCCCGAGAACGCGTCCGTCCCGACCGACGATCTCTCCGGGAGCGAAACCGATGCGCTCGCCGAGGAAACGCCGCAGATCCCCGTCGGGCAGGAAGCAGACGTCCTGGCTTTCCCGCTGTCCCTCGTTGCCGGGCCCGAAGCGGGCGGAGGCGGTCTTCACCGATTCCTTGAGCGTCTCGCCGAGCGGAAAGAGCGTGCGGCGGAGTATCTTCACCGGCACGCGGTACAGGAAATATGACTGGTCCTTCTTCGCGTCGATCGCCGCGGCGAGGAGCGGGGCGCCGCGGCCGCCGGATACGAGCCTCGCATAATGGCCCGTCGCGATCCACTCGCATCCGAGCCGGTCCGCCGCATTGACGAGGGCGGGGAACTTCACTTTCTCGTTGCACACGATGCACGGATTCGGCGTCCGGCCCGCGCGGTAGCCGTCGAGAAAATCGCGCACGACCGTTTCGTTGAATTCCTTCTCGACGTCGACGACGTGGTGGTCGATGCCGAGCTTCGCGCAGAGCCTCCTCGCGCGCCTGAGGAGCGCGTCGCTGCAGCAGGGACGCGGCGAAGCGGCTGACCGGGCGTAGCAGGAGAAGCGCAGCGTCACGCCGGACACCCGGTATCCCCGCTCGTGGAGCATCCACGCGGCCGCGGCGCTGTCGACGCCGCCGCTCATTCCCACGACGACATGTTCCGTTTTCATTTGAGTGGAGAGAGCTCCCGCAGCCGGGCGACGACCTGGGAAAACGCTTCGAGGAACGCGTCGACTTCCCCGGCCGTATTGGCGACGCCGAGGCTGATGCGGATCCCGCCCTGCGCCGCCCCGGGATCGTAGCCCATGGCGGTGAGAATGTAGCTCGGCTCGTTCGCGCCGCTCGAACAGGCGCTCCCGCTCGAGATCGCGAATCCGAGCATGCTGAGCCTCAGCGTGATCGCTTCACCCTCGACGCGCGCGACGATCATGGCGCTCGTATTCGGCACGCGCGGCGCGGAGGCGCCCGCGACGACGATGCCGTCGACCCGCGCGAGGGCTCCTCGTTCGAGCCGGTCGCGAAGACCCCCGATGCGTTCCATTTCGCGCCCGAGATCCGCCTTCGAGATGCGCGCCGCCTCGCCGAAGCCGACGATGCAGGGAATGTTCTCCGTGCCCGGCCGCAAGCCGCATTCGTGGCTGCCTCCGGTATAGACCGGTTCGAGCGGCGTGCCGCGCCTCACGTAGAGGGCGCCGATTCCTTTCGGAC
>JBFYZM010000051.1:0-2874 GCA_041309505.1 Candidatus Krumholzibacteriota bacterium | reverse complement strand
GATGACGAGCGTTTTCTTGATCGCGTCGAGCTTCCCGGCGAGCGCGGGGGAACGGTCTTCGGCGCGGGCGGGGGAGAGTACGCCGGCGGCGATCGGGATAGCCCCGCCCGCGAACAGGAGCAGGCCGCGCACGAGCGCGAAAGTTATGATTTGCGGGAAATAAAGCCGCATGCCCCGCCATGCCCCCCCTGGCATCGTGTGCAGAATGCGCCGTGAGCGCTTCTCGCCCGGTCGCATCGTTTTTTGAAATATCGCGGTTCGTGCGGCGCCGGGCAATTCCATAATGGGGCGGCGGGAGCGAGCTCACCCCGCCCTCTTGTGGAACCGCAGGGTCGCGAACCCGAACACGCAGACGCCGATAATGAGGAGCGACCGCAGCTCCGGCCAGAGCACGTCGAGCCCGCCCCCCTTGAGGAAGATCTCGCGGTTGATCGCGACGAAGTAGCGCAGCGGGTTGATCGCGGTGATCGCCTGCACGGCGCGCGGCATGTTCTCGATCGGGTAGAAGAGACCGCTCAGCAGGATGAAGATCTGGAGAAAGAACCACGTGATGAAGAGCGCCTGCTGCTGCGTGCCGGCCATGGTCGAAATGAGGACGCCGAGCCCGAGGGTCGCGAGGATGAAGGTGAGCCCGAGAAGCGCGAGCAGCGCCATGTTCCCCGCGATCGGAATGCCGAACCAGAGGACGCCGACGGTCGTTGCGAGCGCCATCTCGGCCATTCCGAGCATGGCGAAGGGGATCGTCTTCCCCGCGATGATCTGCCAGGATTTAAGCGGCGTGACGAGGAGCTGCTCGAGGGTCCCCGTCTCCCGCTCCTTCACGATCGCGAGCCCCGTGAGCAGCATCGTGATGATCGTGAGAAGGATCGCGATGATCCCCGGGATCATGAAATAGACGCTCTTGAGCTCGGGGTTGTACCAGATGCGCGTCTCCGGCTCGATGAAGCGCGCCGCGCGAGTTATCGACGAAGGCGAGCGGGCGAGCCCCTCGGCCGCCCGGTCGCTCGCGAACCGGTAGATGATCCTGTTGCAGTAGCCGAGCGCGATCCCGGCCGTGTTCGAATTCTGCCCGTCGAGAAGGATCTCCACCTCGGTCGGCCGCCCCGTCTCGAGGCTCCGCCCGAAGTGCTTCGGGATGACGATCGCGAGCGTCGCCTCGCCGCGCCGCAGGTATCCCTCGATCCCCTTTCCCGGATCGCCGATCCGCTTCATGACGAAATGCTCGCTGTGCGCGAAGCGATCGACGAGCCCCCTGCTCGCGCTCGTTCCGTCGCGGTCGATCATGAGCATACGGACGTTCTTCACGTCGAACGTCACCGCGTATCCGAGGATGAAGAGCTGCATGAGCGGCATGAGAAAAACGATGCGCAGCATCATCGGGTCCCGGAAGATCTGCCTGAGCTCCTTGCGCACGAGATGGAGAACGCCTTTCATGCGCTCCCTCCCTTCGTCCCGAGCTTCAGGCTGAACCGCTTCACCGCGAGGATCATGAGAACGAAGCCGATGCCGGCGATCGCCGCGACGTGCGGCCAGAGGTCCGCGAGCACGTTCCCCTTGAGCATGACTCCCCGCACGATGACGAGGAAATGCGTCGCCGGGAGCGCGTTCGATACGAGCTGGAGCGCCCGCGGCATCGAGGCGACCGGAAATATGAATCCCGAGAGCATGATGGTCGGGAGCAGCGTCACCATGAGCGAAAGCATCATGGCGACCTGCTGCGTAGAGACGAGCGTCGATATGAGGATCCCGAGGGCGAGGGCGGCGAAGAGATAGAGAAGGCAGTAGAGCATGAGGGCGGAGAGCGAGCCCACGAAGGGCACCTTGAACCAGAAGTGCCCGACCGTCACGACGATCATCGCGATGGAGAAAGCGAGAACGAGATACGGGAGCGTCTTCCCCGCGATAACTTCGAACGGGCGAATCGGGCTCACGAGGATCTGCTCCAGCGTCCCCGTTTCCTTTTCGCGCGCGATGGTGACGGACGTGAGCAGCGCACCGAGCATCATCATGACGATCGCCACGAGCCCCGGCACGATGTAGTTCGTCGAATCGAGCGCGCGGTTGTAGAAGACGACCGGCCGTACGGCGATGACGGGCTCGGCGCCCGCTCCCGGCGAGCCCGCGGCGGCGACGGCCGCTCCTCCCCCGCCCCCGATCGAGCGCGTCGCGATGAACGCTTCAAGATAGTTCTGCACGATCGAGGCGCTGTTCGCGTCGCTCCCGTCGATGACGATCCCGACCGGGGCGCGGCGCTCGCGCTCGAGCGCTCTCGCGAAATCCCGGGGAACGATCACCCCCGCGCGGATGAGGCGCCTCTCGAAGAACCCCCTCGTTTCCCCCGGATCTTCGTACCGCGCGACGACGGAGAAGTAGCTCGACGCGTCGATCGCCTCGACGAGCGCGCGGCTCTGGGGCGTGCGGCTCAGGTCGCACACGCCGAGACGGACGTCTTTCATGTCGAGGTCGATCGCGTAGCCGAAGAGGAACATCATCACGTTCGGAAGCATGAACACGATCCAGAGCGATCGCGGATCGCGAAGGATGTGCTTGAACTCCTTCCGCGCGAGCGGCGGTATGCGCGATCCTCTCATGCGCCCCTCACGAGCTGAATGAACACGTCCTCGATCGAATGCGCCCCATGGCGCGCTTTGAGCTCGGCCGGCGAACCGAGGCTCACAATTTTCGCCGCGTGCATGACGCAGAGCCGGTTGCAGTACTCGGCCTCGTCCATGTAATGCGTTGTCACGATGATCGTGACACCTCCGGCGGCGAGCTCGTTGATGAGCTCCCAGAACCGGCGGCGCGCGATCGGATCGACCCCCGAGGTCGGCTCGTCGAGGAAGACGATCGCCGGCTTGTGCAGGATAGATCGGA
>JBFYZM010000050.1:0-10200 GCA_041309505.1 Candidatus Krumholzibacteriota bacterium | reverse complement strand
CGGCCAGCAGCAGCGCCTGTGCATCGCCCGCACCCTCGCTGTAGAGCCCGAAGTGATTCTCTTCGACGAGCCGTGTTCTGGGCTCGATCCGATTTCGACGGCGAAGGTGGAAGACGCGATGCTGAAGCTCAAGCAGCGTTACACGCAGATCCTCGTCACGAACAACGTGAAGCAGGCGGCGCGCGTCGGCGATCGGACCGCGTTCTTCCTGACCGGCGAGCTGATCGAGATCGACAAGACCGACAAGATATTCACCGCGCCCAGAGACGGAAGAACCGAGGACTATATCCGGGGAAGGTTCGGATGACGGACAAGGTCACCGCGAAGGCCCTCAATCTCTGGTACGGCGATTTCCACGCCCTGAAGGACGTGAACGCGGCGTTTCAGGCGAACCGCATCACGGCGATCATCGGGCCGTCCGGCTGCGGGAAATCGACGCTCCTGCGCGTCTTCAACCGGATGAACGACCTGATCGAGGGCGTCCGCACCGGAGGGCAGGCGCTCATCGACGATCTCGACATCCTCGCGCCGGATACGGATCTCGTCGCCCTGCGCAAGAAGGTGGGAATGGTGTTTCAGCGCCCCAATCCGTTCCCCCTCTCGATATACGAAAATATCGTCTTCGGCGTGAGGATTCGCGGCACGAAGGCCTCGCGACGCGAGCTGGACGCGATCGTCGAGAGCAGCCTCCGGGGCGTGCTTCTCTGGGACGACCTCAAGGACAAGCTGCGCTCGTCCGCGCTCCGGCTGTCGCTCGAGCAGCAGCAGCGGCTCTGCATCGCGAGGCTCCTCGCGGTGAAACCAGACGTCCTGCTCATGGACGAGCCCTGCTCCGCCCTCGATCCGCAGGCGACGCAGCGCATCGAGGAGCTGATGCGCGAGCTGAAGCACAACTACACGATCGTCATCGTCACGCATAACATGCAGCAGGCGGCGCGCGTCTCCGACGACACCGGATTCATGCTGCTCGGCGAGCTCATCGAGTTCAACCGGACCGACGAGCTCTTTGCTTCGCCGCGCGACAAGCGCACGGAAGACTACATCACGGGACGATACGGCTAGGAGGATCCATGGAACGTCATTTCGACGTCGAGCTCGACGAGCTGAAGAAGCGCATCATCGAGATGGGCACGCTCGCCGAGGAGGCCATCTACAAATCGATCGAGGCGCTCAAGTCCAGGAACGCGGAGCTCGCGCGAAGCGTCATCGACGACGACCGCAACATCGACAGGCTGGAGCTCCTCGTCGACGAAAAATGCGTCGATCTGATCGCCCGCTATCAGCCCGTGGCGAAGGATCTCCGATTCATCACGACGGGAATGAAGATAAACGCCGAGCTGGAGCGGATCGCCGACCTCGCCGTCGACATAGCCGAGCGCACTATCGAGCTCGCGGACAAACCGCTTCTGAAACCGCTCGTGGATATACCGAAGCTGACCGTCGTGGCTCAGAAGATGATCAAATGGTCGATCGAGTCCTTCATGAAGGGGGATATCGAGCTGGCCCGGAAGGTCGTCCTCTCGGACCCCGAAGCGAACAGCCTCAGGGACGCGATCCAGAGCGAGCTGATCGACGATTACATGGTGAAGGACGGATCCACGGCTCCCCGGGCCGTATCGCTCCTTCTCATCGCGCGCTTCCTCGAGCGTATCTGCGACCATACGGCGAATATCGCGGAGAACGTGATATACATGGTCCAGGCCGAGGTCGTGAGGCATCACCCCGAGAAGCTCACGGACGGCTCGTAAGCACATTCGCCGCGGCGAGGCGTGCAGTCGAGAAAGCCGCCTGGAGATTGTAGCCGCCGGTGCCCCCGTCGATATCGAGCATCTCTCCGCAGAAGTAGAGCCCCTTCACCTTCTTCGATTCCATCGTGCGGGGATCGACCTCCTTCAAGTCGATTCCGCCGCGCGTGACGATCGCCTCGGCGATGGGCCGCGGGCGTTTCACCGTCAACCGGAAATCGGCGAGCAGCCCCGCGAGCAGCTTTCTCTCGGCGCTCGTGATCTGACTGCACCGCTTCTCTTCTGATATTCCTCCAGCTTTCAGGAGAACGGGGACGAGCGCCTTCGGCACGAGGCCTCTTATGACCGGGCCTATGTGCTTTCCTCCGGCGCCCGCGAATTCGCCGATGAGAAGCTCCTCCAGCCCGGCCCTGTCGAGCGCCGGCTTCAGATTGATGGACACGGTGACCGATTCCTTGCGATCGAGACGCTCAACGACGATCCCGCTGAGCGAGAGAATAACCGGGCCGGAAACACCGTAATGGGTGAAGATCATATCTCCCGATTCCGAAGCGATCTTCTTCCGGCCGCTCGTCACGCTCACGGCGACGCCCTCCAGCGATAATCCCTGCAGATTCTTCACGAACGATTCCGTCGTTTCGAGGGGGACGAGCGCCGGGCGCGGCGGGACGATCGTGTGGCCGAGCGCCTTCGCCATGGTGTAGCCGTCTCCGGTCGAGCCGGTGGCAGGATACGAGAGCCCGCCCGTCGCGAGTATCACGTTCCTCGTTTCGATGATCGCTTCGCCGTTCTCGACCGTGACGCCGGCTATCGCTTCCGACGCGGCGTCGACGACGATTCTCTCCGCGCGCGAGCTCATCCTGACGGCGACTCCGTGCTTCTTCATGTATCGCGCGAGCGCCCCGATGACGCTTTCCGCCCTGTCGCTCGCCGGGAATATCCTCCCGCCCGTTTCTTCCTTCGTCGCCACGCCCTGCTCGTTGAAGAACGCGACCAGATCGCGGTTCGAGAACTCGGCGAAGGCCCGATACAGGAATTTTCCGTTCGCCCCGAAGCTGCGTACGAACTCGTCCCTCTCGCCGGTGTTGGTCAGGTTGCATCGCCCGTCCCCCGTGATGCCGAGCTTCCTCCCGAGACGCGCGTTTCGCTCGAGAAGACGGACGCGCGCGCCCCTTTCGGCCGCGCTTCCCGCCGCGAGCATGCCCGCGGCCCCGCCGCCGATCACGACGACGTCGAATATTTCGTTCGAGTCGTTCTTCCCGCTATCCATTCGATGGCTCCATCTATTTGGCCGTCAGGAGCACGATTCCGCCCGTCGTGAGAAGCATCCCTATCAGCTCCCGCGCCCCGAGCGTCTCGCCGCCGAGCCACACTCCCATGAGGACCCCGAAGAGAGGCGAGGTGAACGCGATGGGCATGACGCGCCCGAGCGGCGCCCCCTTGAGCGCCGCGTAGAAGCACAGCATCCCGATCGCTCCCGCGAGCACCCCTCCCCCGAGCGCCATCATCACGAGAGGCTTCGCGCCGGCCTGCGGAAGCGTCTTCCACTGCGGAAAGCTCACGGCGCCGAGGATCGCGAGCGCCATGGCCGTGCGCAGGGCGATCCCCATCTGGGCTGAGAGGTTCCCCATCTGAAGGCCCTTCTTCTCGAAATATCCTCCGATGCCCCAGGCCGCGGCGGCCACGAGCGCGAGAAGCTGCGGTTTCATGTTCGCTCCTTTGAAATCGGCTTCCGTATGACGCGCGATTGCTTGCTTTTCCTCGCAGCATACCACACAAGAGGATGTCTTGACACGCCTTCGAAATTCCTTTAGAAAAGGGGAGTTCGCGGGACCACGAACCCCGGTGTTGAAGGGAGAATCCGCGTGAGCCGCAACGGCCCGAGCGGGACCGGAAAACTCGTTCTCCGCGCGCTGGGCGCAGCCGCTCTGCTCTGTTTCATATCCGGCGCCCTCATGGCGGAGGACAAGGCCCCGGGCTCATTCGACTGGGGATATCGCCTCCGCCTTCGCCAGGAATACGGCGCCAACCTCACCGATTTTTCGAACGCTCTCGCCGACGACAACAACTATCTCCGCGTGCGATCGCAGCTCTGGGGCTCGTGGGCGCCGGACGCGCACTGGAAATTCTACGCGATGCTCAACAACGAGCACCGGCGCTGGTACAAATCGAATAGGGGGCTCGAGAACCAGCCGTTCGAGATCCACGAGCTCATCGTCGAGAATCTCTACGTCGAGGGGAAGAATCTCGGCGGAACCCCCTTCGGCTTCGTCGTCGGGCGACAGAACCTTTCATACGGCGAGGGCTTCATCTGCTGGGACGGCGGGCCGCTCGACGGCTCGCGCACCGGATACTTCAACGCATTGCTTCTCACCGCATCGTTCGGCAAACGGCGCCTAGATGCGCACGTTATTTCCGATCCCGAACGGGATGACTATCTGCCCATCCTCAACGATCAGAAGCAATCCATGATCGAATGGGGCGAAACGGGCGCCGGGCTCTACTACACGGACGAGTCGTTCGAGGGCCGAAAGCTCGAAGCGTACTATTTCTACAAGAACGAGAAGGACGAGGATGACGCATACCCCGAAAGCGATATCCATACGATCGGGGCGCGCGCGTCGGGAAAGGGCTTCGGGCGGCTCACCTTCGCCGTCGAGGGGGCCCTGCAAGCCGGCGGCCGCGGCGCGCAGGATCGCATGGGATACGGCGGCTACCTGTATGGAAGATACGCCCTGCCGATCGATCGCGTGCCGACGGCGTTCGGCCTGGGTGCCTTCTATCTTTCCGGCGACGATCCCGGGAGCACGGATACCTACGAAGGATGGGATCCGGTTTATTCCCGCTGGCCGAAGTGGGGCGATCTCTATATCTATTCGCTCGCAAAGGAGCGCGGCGCTGGATTCTGGGAAAATTTCGCTTCGCTGTGGTTCGGCCTCGAGGTCAAGCCGCTCGCTCGCGTCATGCTCGAGGAGCGGATCTACCCGATGTGGGCGCCCAAACCGCCTCCTTCCGGCGCGAATACTTCGATCTTCGGTGCCGGAAGTTACCGCGGGACCCTGTCGCTCATGAAGCTCTCCGGGACGTTGAATAAATATCTCTCCGCATACATGCTCTGGGAAGCGCTCCTGCCGGGGGATTATTATGCCCCCGGGAGCAACACGGCGCATTTCCTGCGCTGGGAGATCATGTTCAAGTACTAGAGGCCCCGCATGGCGGGCCCTGACGCCGCGCGGCCCGATTCGAAAGGCGTCGATTTATGGGACCGTTCAACTTTCCGTGGATGACGTTCATGGCGTTCGTCGTCACCTGCGCGAGCATCGTCGCCGCGCTCGTATGGGCGCTCCGCGGCCGCGGAAGCGACCGGCGGCCGTAGAAGGAGAACAAGGGGGAAGCCGTGACACTGCTGCAGGCCTGCATCGCCGTTCTGTTCATGTACGTCGCGATCCTCATGGGGGTAGGCATCTGGAGCGCCCGAAGGACGCAATCGGCCTCCGACTTCATCCTCGGGGGACGCACGATCGGGCCGTGGGTCACGGCGCTGTCGTACATCGCCGTCTATTTCAGCTCGGTGCTCATCATCGGCGGCGGCGCCTTCGGATACAAGTTCGGCATGGCGACGATCTGGATCGGCGCGATCAACGTGCTCGTCGGCTGCCTCCTCTGCTGGATCGTTCTCGGCAAGCGCGTGCGCGAGATGACCGAGCGCTTCGGCGTGAGAACGCTTTCGGGATTCTTCGCGCGGCGCTTCAACTCCCCCGCGGCGGGCATCTACTCGGCCGCCGTCGTCTTCCTCTTTCTCATCATCTACAACGTGAGCGTCGTGAAAGGGATGGCGAACTCGTTCGAGGTGCTCATGGATCTCCCCTACTGGGGGGGCGTGCTCATCTCGGGGCTCGTGATCATCTTTTACGTCGTGCTCGGCGGCTACATGGCCGTCGTCTGGACGAGCTTCATCCAGGCGTGGGTGATGATCGTCGCGCTTCTCCTCCTTATGTTCAAAACCTTCGACGCGGTCGGCGGCCTCGGCGCGGGGATGCAGAAGCTCGCCGCGATCGGACCGCAGTACGTGCATACGCCGGGGGTGTGGGGTTGGGCGGGGCTCTTCAGCTTCGCCCTCGTCGTGAGCCTCGGCGTCTGGGGCATGCCGCAGATGATTATCCGTTTCTACAGCATCAAGGATACGAAGACGCTTCGGCTCGGCACCGTGATCGTGACGCTCGGCGCGACGATCGCCGTCATCCCTTACCTCGTCGGCGCGCTCACCCGCGTATTGATTCCCGGCCTCGAGAATCCCGATCTCGCGATCCCGAAGCTCGTCGCGATGGTGCTCTCGCCGTGGCAGGCCGCGCTGCTGCTCGCGGGAGTCGTCGCGGCCGGCATGTCGACCTTCGCCGGCGTTCTCATCATCATGTCGAGCTCGCTCATCACCGATATCTACGAGCACGGCCTCAAGCGCAAACTGACCGGCCCGAAGGAGATCTTCGCGAACCGCGCCGTGAGCGCGGCAGTCGGGCTCGTATCGCTCGTGATCGCACTCAAGCCGCCGGCGCTCATTCTCGTCCTCACCGGCTTCGCGTGGGCCGTTATCGCGAGCACCACCTTCTGGCCGCTCATCTTCGGCCTCTACTGGAAGGGCGCGAGCAAGGCGGGCGTCGTCGCGTCGATGATCGCGGGCTCTCTCACCGCGATTCTGTGGACATGGGCCAAGAAGCCCTTCGGCATCGACGGCTTCATCGCGGGCTCGCTCGCGAGCCTCGCGGCGCTTCTCGTAATCACGGCGGCGGCGCGGCGGTCTCCGCGGCCCCGCCGGACCTGATCGTCCGATCCGATTCTCGTCACAGGAGGTCACCGGCATGCGCGCAGCGCTCGTCATTCTCATCGCCTCGATCGTGTCGCTCGCGGCGGCCGCGCCGGCTTTCGCGGCGTCGGCCCCCTCAACGCCTCCCGCGGCGGTCCCCGGGGCGGCACCCCTCAAATCCCCCGCCGAGTTTCTCGGCTTCGAGATCGGCGCCGATCGCAAGCTCGCCGACTACGAACAGACGGTCGCCTATTTCGAGGCGCTCGACGAGGCCTCGCCGTGGGTCATGGTCAAGAGAATCGGCACGACGACGCTCGGCAAGCCGATGATCGCGGTCATTCTCTCCGCGCCCGCGAACCTCGAGAAGCTCGATCGCTACGTGGAGATCTCGAGGCGCCTCGCCGATCCGCGGAAGCTCTCGAGCGCCGAGGCCGACGCGCTCATCAAGGAGGCCAGGATCGTCACCATGATCACGACGAGCCTCCACGCGACCGAGGTCGGGGCGACGCAGATGACGCTCGAGCTCGCGTACGACGTCGCCGCCGGGAAGAATGCGCGTCTCTCGAAGGCCCTCGAGGAGGAGATCCTCTACATCGTGCCGACGAATCCCGACGGGCAGCAAATGGTCGTCGACTGGTACGAAAAATGGCTCGGCACCGAATATGAAGGCGGCTCCATGCCGTGGCTCTATCACCACTACGCCGGCCACGACAACAACCGCGACTGGTTCATGCTCAATCTCGCGGAAACGCGCGCCGTCTTCGATCTCTACTTCCGAAGCGCGGTGCCGCAGGCCGTTCTCGACATGCACCAGCAGCACAACAACGGCGCCCGGCTGTTCCTGCCGCCTTACTATCCTCCCGCGAACAAGAACGTCGATCCGGTCGTCTATCGGACGATAAACCTCGCCGGGGCCGCCATGCAGCTCGCGTGCGAGGAGCGAGGACTTTCGGGCGTTATCTCGAACGCCTATTACGACGCCTACTGGGAGGGCTCGTCGAATCAGGTCGGCTGGTGGCACAACCAGATCGGCCTTCTCAGCGAGGCGGCGAGCGTGAACGTCGCGAGCCCCATCTTCATCGAGCCCGGCGAGCTGCGCGGGGACGACGTGGGATTTCCGAGATACGAGATGATGATCAACTTCCCGAATCCGTGGCAGGGCGGCTGGTGGCGGCTCCGCGACATCGTCGATTACGACTTCACCGCCGCGGAATCGTTCATCGAGACGTGCGCGGAGAACCGGGAACATTTCCTCGAGAACTACTATCGCATGGGCCTGAAAGCGGTCGAGCGCGGGAAGACCGAGAAGCCGTTCGCCTATATCATCCCCGCGCCGCAACGCGATCCCGTGACGTCGGCGCGCCTCGTCGAGGCGCTCATGCTCGGCGGCGTCGAGGTGCACCGCGCGTCGAAGGATTTCACGGTCGGCGACAGGCTCTACCGCGCGGGCTCCTTCGTCGTGAGGCTCGATCAGCCGTACGGCCGGTACGCCAAGGACCTCCTCGAGAAGCAGGAATATCCGGACACCCGTTCGAGCGACAAGGCGCCGATCGAGAAACCGTACGACGTCACGGGCTGGACGATGCCGCTTCAGATGGGCGTCGGCTGCGACGAGATCGACGAGCGTTTCGAGGCGTCACTCGACCTTCTCGCCGAGTTTCCCTACCCCGCGGGGAGCTTTGCGGACGGCGCTTGGGGCTATGCGCTTCGCCCCGAGATAAACGCCTCCTATCAGGCGGCGAACGAGCTCCTCGCGAAAGGACTCGTCGTGCGCCGCCTCGGCGAGGCCGGGGCGTTCCCGGCGGGAACGTTCATCGTGCCCGCCCAGAAAGGGCTCGCCGCGGCGGCCGCCGAGCTCGCGCCACGGACACACGTCGATTTTCTCCCGCTCTCCGCCGAGCCCGCCGGTTCGACGCACGAGCTTCGCGCCGCGAAAACCGCGCTCTTCAAGCCGTGGATCGCAAGCATGGACGAGGGCTGGACACGGTTTCTCTTCGACTCGTTCAAGGTTCCCTACGCCAACGTCTCGAACAAGGACGTGACGGAGAACACAATCAAGGGCTATGACGTCCTCGTCATCCCGAATATCCGGCCTTCCATCATCAAGGACGGTAAGATCGACGACAGGGAAGAGGCGCGGTGGTACCGTCCCCTTCCGCCCGATTACCGGGGCGGCATCGACAAGAAAGGCATCGAGAACGTGAAGAAGTTCGTCGAGGCGGGAGGTACGCTGATTTGCTTCGGGAGCGCGTGCGGTTTCGCGATCGAGACGCTGGAGCTTCCCGTGCGGAACGTCCTCGACAAGGTCTCCGACGACGATTTCTTCTGTCCGGGGGCGATATTGAAGGTCTCGTTCAAGACCGGTCAGCCGATCACCTACGGCATGCCCGAAAACGGGCACCTCTTCTTCGCGAACAGCCTCGCCTTCGCGACCTCGGTGCCGTACGGCAAGCTCGATCGCACGGTGCTCGCGAGCTACACCGAGAAGGAGCCTCTCGCGAGCGGGCTCATCATCGGCGGGGAGCGCCTCTACCGCAACGCCGCGCTCGTCGAATACAAGGTGGGCGCGGGGAGGGTCGTTCTCTTCGGGTTCAACCCGCAGTACCGCTGCCAGATGGCGGGGACGTACAAGCTCCTGCTGAACGCGATTCTCGAGACGCGGCGCTGAGGCATCAGGCCGGCGGCAAGGATCGATGCGCGAGGCAGCCGGTCACCGGGATCATTCCCTGATGCTCGTTCCCTTCTTGTAGTCCTTGTTATATCCGTGTTCGCCGAAGGGCTGCACCTTCTCCGTCCAAATCTGCTCGAGCAGCGAGAGCTCGTCCTCGAGATTGAACGCCGGGTCGTCCTTCTGCTTCAGGACCTCGAGCACCTCGAACACGAAGGCGTCCGGCCCGAGCCGGTCCCAATCCTCCTGCATCGCCTTGTTCCAGTGCCGCCCGATGGACAGGATGAAGCGGTGCTTGTTCAGGGGACCGTGCAGGTTCTTGCTGCTTCCGAGAAGCACCTTGCCGTTGACCGTGTTCTTGACCTGGAAGATGCCCGCCTCTCTCGGCGCTTCTTTATATTGTCTCTTGATCTCCGAATGCGTGCCCATCGGCCTGACCTCACTTTCGACGCGGCGATATTTCTCTCCGCTTCTCGTCATATATCCCTGATCCACGAGCATCCGGCGAATCGTGCAATAATCCGCATAGAGCGGCGCGATGAGCTCGTTGACCTCGTCCTCCCCGTATTCCTTCCCCGGCTCGAAGCCGGCGAGGAACTCCTCGAGTATTATCTTCCGCTTTCGCCACTGCTTCGGAATCTGCACGAGCGCTCCGTTGCGGAAAAAGGTGCGCACGACCTTCTCCCGACCCTGCCGCACGCGCTTTTCCTCGGGGCTGTCGTCGCCGGGCGGCATCGTGACGAAATCCTTCAGGCTCATCCGGAGGAGATCCGAGCGCAGCTCGTAGACGACGTAGTACTGCTCCTTGCTCCTCGTGACGAGCCCCGCCTCTTCGAGCCTGCGCAGATGGAAGGAAATCGTGGACGGGGCGAGCCGAAGACGCTCCGCGAGCTCTTCGGCGCAATAAGACTTTTCGAGGAGCGCATTCACCACGAGGATTCTCGACTTGTCCGCGAGGGCTTTCAGAGCGTTCACGCGAGATCGGA
>JBFYZM010000049.1:0-12093 GCA_041309505.1 Candidatus Krumholzibacteriota bacterium | reverse complement strand
TTCCGCAGACGATCTCGCTCGCCGCGAAATTGGCCTTGCCGATCACGGAAACGCTCTTCGATTCGAAATTGGCGATATAGATACGGTCGTCGTCGAACGCGAGATCGGATGGGCCGCTCCCGAGCGCGATCCGGGAGAGATCCTTCTTCGCGGCCGGATCGATGACGTGCAGGATTCCCGGATCCCCGTCCTTCTCCGCGACCCGGGCGAGGTACATCCAGTTGCGGCCGGGATCGTGGCGAAGAAGCCGCTGCGAATTCTCCCGCTCGATCGTGTCCGGCACGGCGATTCGCGCGCCTATCTCGAACAGGCGCACTTCGTCGGCGAGCGTGCCGAGCATCTGCTCTTCCTTGCCCCAGAGATTCTGCGTGAAATAGAGCGTGCCGGCCGTATCGAAGACCATCCGCTGGGCCTGGCGCGGTATGCGGCGGTCGTAGAAACCGAGATCCGCTGCGGATATGCCGAGGATTCCGTTCTTCGCGCCCCAGATGTACACCACGGGCCAGTACGATTGGTGCGGGCCGTACGAGAGGTATACGTTTCCGGCGGGAGTGAGGATCGACTCGACGGGGTAATCGTACGGCAGCCGGTGCAGCTCGTATGTTCCGTTCATCCGCACCTCGGCGAAATGATCCTCGGAGTTGAACACGAAGAAGCTGTTCCGCGACGGCACTTCGACGAGATCGACCGGCGCCCAGCCGGTATGGACTTTTTTCGCCTCGCCGGTCGCCGGGTCGAGCGCCGTCACGGCGGCGCCGAAAGCGCCGTTGACCGCCGTGGCGCCCTTCGGGTAATAGAGCAGGTTGTCGTTCGGATTATAGGCGATCGTGAACATATGAGGGACGATGCCGAGATCGGTTATCCGCTTCACGAGCTTCCGCTCCGCGAGATCGACGACGTCGATCTCTCCGTGCGCCCAGCTCGCGACGTACAGGAGGCCGTTCTTCGCGTCGACGGCGCTCGCGTCGTTTCCGTACGCGGGGAGCTTGATCTCCGCGATCTTCCCGTTCTCGCCGAAAGCGACGACGTGAACGGACGGGTGGTTGTCGTAGGGGATGTACACTTCGTCCCGCGCCGGATTGTAGACGATGCCCACGCCCTCGGTGAATTGCGGGAGCGGCACGACTTCCCCCTCGCCGGTGAGGACGTCGATCTTCGCCGCTTCGATCACCCGGCGCTCCTTCGTCTCGATGACGAGGTAGAGCCGGTGCGTCGTTTCGTCGTAGCCGGCGAGATGCCACCGCCCTCCGCTTGTGAGCTTGAGTCCCCGGGAATTGACGAGCTTCCCGTCGCGCCCGTCGAAGAGAAAGAGGGTCGACGTGTAACCGTCGACGGCGACGATCCACTTGAGCTCGGGGGCGGCGACGACCTTGCGGATCGGAGGCGGGGGAGTCGCGTTGAGATTGATCAGATCCTCCCTCGTCCCGAGCCACGGAAGCATCCGGAGCTTTCCCGATTTCGCCGAATAGAAGCCGAGCTCCTTGCTCTCGCGTCCGGCGAGGAACGCGTTTCCCGTTTCCTCGTCGACGGCGATCGATTCGAATTGCGCGCCGGTCGGAACCGTCTTCGAGGCCGCCCCGTCGAGCGAAGCGATCGAGAAACAGCGCGATCCGATACAGTAAACTTCGCCGGTTTTTCTCCTGATGGTCAGCGCTTCCGCCTTGAGATGCTGCAGGGCGCGTCCCTGGACGGGGACGTTGCGGACGGTGTGATCCCGGCAGTCGATGAAGGACAGCGAAGAGCTGAGCGTGTTCGCGACGATGAGCCGGTTGCGGAACGCGTCCATTCTCACGAGGACGGGCCCCGCGCCGTTCGCCGCGAGATTCGCCTCCTTGAGAAAGTCGATCGTCGTGACCGTGACCTCGGCGGCCGATAGCGTTGACGTCGAGAGCAGGAATATCGCGGCGGAAGCTGCGATGAGCATCTTTCGGGTCATGGGAGGGATCTCCTTTCGTTGTGCCCGGGAGCTTCCGCCCCCGGTTCGGAGACCCCATTATAGTATCGGAGCGTCTTCGGCGCGCCACAATTATCTTTACAAAATCCCCGACCGCGACGAAAATCAGACGGTAGGATCCGATAAGGAGGAAATCGGCATGAAGTATCAGGTATTTGTTCTCGTGTTTCTGTTTATGCTGCCCGGCATGGCCTCGCTGGCCCAGGAAGCGCCGGGAATGACCGTCGATGAGATGGTTTTCTGCGCGGCGATACAGGATCGAGCTCCCTCCCTCCCCGATACCGCGTTCGCGTCGACCGTCGAGAGCGTGTGGTGCTTCGTCAAGGTGACCGGCGCCGCGGACACGACGGCGATAACGCACGTGTGGTACTACAACGATCGCGAGATATCGCGCGTCGAGCTCGCGGTGAAATCGGCGAACTGGCGCACGTGGAGCTCGAAGAAGATCCTTCCCGAATGGCAGGGAACCTGGCGCGTCGACGTCCTCTCGCCCGGCGGGGAAGTGCTGAAGAGCGGCTCGTTCGCCGTCAAGCCCTAGGGGGGGATCGATCGTCCGCAGCGCCGATCGGATCCGGAGCAGGATGAGACCAGCAGCGACATCACGAGTCGACGCCCGTCGCTCCATTCATTGTTGGCTTTTCTTGGCCCTTGCCGCGGGTTCGTTTTGCTGTTCCGCGCCCGCGGCGATGTCCGGACGGGGCGTGTCGCCGCAGGCCGTCCGTCCGGCGGGCTCCGGAGAAGATCGCGCCTGCGTCATCCACGTGAGCGTCGACGGTTTGCGCGGCGACGCGGCGACGAAGCTCGGACCCCGCGCCGCGCCGCACCTGCATCGCCTCATGATAGAGGGCGCCTTCACCGACAACGCGCGGAACGATTTCGACATCACCGTCACTCTGCCGAACCATACCGGCCAGCTCACGGGCCGCCCGGCGCTCGGACCCGACGGGCACGGCGTCAGCTTCAACAGCGACGACGGCCGCACGCTCGAGAGCATCCACGGTTCCTATGTCGCCGGCGTGTTCGACGTCGCCCATGACCGCGGGCTCGCGACCGGCATGTACGCGAGCAAGAAAAAATTCGCCCTCTTCGACCGGAGCTGGAACGGAAGCGAAGGCGCTCCGGATACGACGGGCGTCGACAACGGCCGGGACAAGATCGACGTGTACGTGTACCGGGAGAGCACCGCGGCGCTCCTCGACAGCTTCGTCGCGCGCATGGCGGCGTCTCCGCATCGCTACGCATTCATCCATCTTGCCGATCCGGACGTCGTCGGTCATTCCTTCGGCTGGGAGAGCGGGGAATATCTCGATTCGGTCGCGAGGGCCGACAGTCTCATCGGGCGCATTTTCGATTTGATCGACGGCGACGCCCGTCTCGCCGGCGCGACGTATCTCCTCGTGACGTCCGACCACGGGGGAACCGGAACCGACCACGAGAACGCGGCCGATCCGATGAATTACACGGTGCCTCTCTATGTGTGGGGGCCCGGCGTGCCCGCGGGTGCGGATCTCTACCTGCTGAACGCTTCGAAGCGCGCGAATCCGGAAAACGGAAGACCGTCGTACGCAGCCTCGCCCCAGCCGATCCGCAACGGCGAGGCGGCGAACATCTCGCTCGATCTTCTCGGGCTCCCCGCCGTGCCGGGCTCCGTTCTCGACGCGGCTCAGGATTGCGACGCGATTCTTCCGGGCGCCGGCGCGCTTCCCGACGTAATCATCACGAAGCCGCGTTCGGGAGCGCGCTTCGAGCAGGCGTCGCGCGTCGTCATCAGGGCAAAGGCCGTCCCGCGGATCGGATCCGTCGCGCGGGTCGAGTTCTTTGCGGACGGCGTGTTGCTCGGGTCGGTTGCACAAGCGCCATACCTTTGCGCATGGACCGGAATTCCGGTCGGCGTTCATCGGATCACGGCGCGGGCCGTTCGCGCCGACGGAATCGCCGCGACTGCCAGCGTCGAGATAGAAGTCATCTCGTCCGCTCGGGCGGGGGCGCCCGCGAAGTGAATCGGGCGAATAGAATGAAATCGATAAATCCCGCCACGCTGGAGGAGATCGGCTCCTATGAGGAGCTTTCGCCGGAGGCGGTCGAACGCGCGGTGGGAGAATCGGACGCCGCGTTCGAGCGCTGGAGCGAAACGTCGTTCGCCGAGCGGAGCGCCCTGATGACGAAAGCGGCGGCGATCCTCCGGAGCCGTTCGGAAGAGTTCGCGCGGCTCATGGCGATCGAGATGGGAAAACCGGTCCGCCAGGGCCGCGCGGAGGTCGAGAAGTGCGCCACGGTGTGCGGGTACTACGCCGAGCGCGCTGAGGGTTTCCTCGAAACCGAGACGGTGGCGACGGAGGCGCGCAGGAGCTTCGTCGCGTACCGGCCGCTCGGCGTCGTTCTCGCCGTCATGCCGTGGAATTTTCCCTTCTGGCAGGTGTTTCGCTTCGCCGCGCCCGCGCTCATGGCGGGGAACGCGGGCGTTCTCAAGCACGCTTCAAACGTGTGCGGGTGCGCGCTCGCGATCGAGGACGTTTTTGCCGCGGCGGGGTTTCCCCGGGGCGTCTTTCGCACGCTGCTTATCGGGAGCGGCGCCGTGGGGAGCGTCATCTCGCATCCCGCGATCAAGGCGGTCACGCTCACCGGAAGCGCCGCGGCGGGAAGAGCGGTCGCCCGCGCGGCGGCGGAACATCTCAAAAAAACGGTGCTCGAGCTCGGGGGGAGCGATCCATACGTCGTCCTGGACGACGCGGACGTGGAACTGGCCGCGTCGGTCTGCGCCGAAAGCAGGCTCATCAACGCGGGGCAGAGCTGCATCGCGGCGAAGAGATTCGTCGTGGTCGAGTCGAGGGTTCGCGATTTTCTAGGCCTGCTCGTCGAGCGGATGCGGAGGAGCTCGGTCGGCGACCCGCTCGATGAGGCGACCGACGTCGGGCCGCTCGCGCGGCTCGATGTCCGGGACGAGGTTCACCGCCAGGTCATGCAAAGCGTCGAAAGGGGCGCGAAGTGTATCCTCGGCGGCCGGATACCTGCGGGAACGGGCGCTTTCTATCCGCCGACGGTGCTCGTCGATGTCGCGAAGGGCATGAGCGCCCGCGACGACGAGCTCTTCGGTCCGGTCGCGGCCGTCATCTCCGCGAGAGACGAGGAAGAGGCGATCCGCGTCGCCAACGATACGAGCTTCGGCCTCGGCGCGGCCGTCTTCACGCGGGATCTCGAGCGCGGGGAGCGGATCGCGGAGCGCCGGATCGACGCCGGCTCGTGCTTCGTCAACGCGTTCGTGAAATCGGATCCCCGCCTTCCGTTCGGGGGCGTCAAGGAGAGCGGGTACGGCAGGGAACTGTCGTATTTCGGGATCAGGGAGTTCGTGAACGTGAAGACCGTCTACGTGGCTTGAGCGCTGATACGCGGGTCCTGTCACCGATTGCACCCCGCACGTGCTCGCGCGATACGCGGGTCCTGTCGCCCATTGCACCCCGCAGGTGCTCGCTCGCAAAGCTCGCTGCGCCCCCTGCGGGGGCCCCATGGGCGCCACCCGCTAGCCGAGATGCGGGGGCCCCACCAGCGCCACCCGCTATTCTAGATGCAGCACGAGCGGCGACATCACTTCCCCGTTCCCTCGAGGTTTCCCTCCCAGAGGTACGTGCGCGTCTCCTTCACGATCACTCCGGAGAGCACGATGAGCGAGACGAGATTCGGAATCGCCATGAGCCCGTTCGTGACATCGGCGAAGGACCACACCATGCGGATCGTGGCGACCGAGCCGAGCATCACGCAGCCTACCCAGAGCCACCGGTACGGTTTGACGGCGCGCGTTCCGAAGAGATACTCGCTCGCCTTTTCGCCGTAGTACGACCAGCCGAGGAGCGTCGAGAAGACGAAGGTGAGGAGCCCGAAGGTGAGAATAGCCGGGCCGACAACGGGAATATCGGCGAACGCGGCTTTCGTGAGGGCCGCTCCGTGGAGCCCGTTGAGCCATTCCCCCGAATTGACGAGCACGAGCCCCGTCATGGCGCAGACGACGACCGTGTCCCAGAATGTGCCGGTCGAGGAGACGAGCGCCTGGCGGATCGGATTCTTCGTCCGCGCCGCCGCGGCGAGGATCGGCGCGCTGCCGAGGCCGGATTCGTTCGAGAAGAGTCCCCGCGCGATGCCGTAGCGCATCGCCTCGCGCATGCCCGCTCCGAGGAATCCTCCGACCGCGGCATGGCCGCTCCATGCGCTCGACCAAATGAGCCGGAACGTTTCCGGCAATTCACCCGCGTTGATGATGAGGATCGCGGCGCAGCCCCCGACGTACCCGATCGCCATCGCGGGAACGAGCTTCTCGCACCAGGCGGCGATCGACTTGATGCCGCCGAGGATCACGACGGCGACGAGAATCATGAGGACCAGTCCGGTGATCCAAACGGGAACGTGGAACGTCTCGTAGACCATCGTCGAGATCGAGTTCGCCTGAACCATATTGCCGATGCCGAGGGCGGTGATACACATGAGCGAGGCGAAAATGACGCCGAGCCAGCGCTGTTTCATCCCGCGCTCGAGGACGTACATGGGTCCCCCCGCCATGAGCCCGCTCTTCGTCGTGATGCGGTATTTCACCGAGAGGACCGCCTCGGCGTATTTCGTCGCGATGCCGAAGACGCCGGTGAGCCACACCCAGAACACCGCGCCGGGTCCGCCCGCGGCGACCGCCGTCGCGACGCCGACGATGTTGCCCGTGCCGATCGTGGCGGCGAGCGCCGTCGTGAGCGCGCCGAAGGGGCTCACGTCCCCTTCTCCTTCAGGGGCTCGGCTGAACGAGAGCTTGATCGCCGTGCCGATGTATCTCTGGATGAAGCGAAGCCGTATCGTGAGGAAGATATGGGTTCCGAGGAGAAGCACGATCATCGGAGGACCCCAGATGACGTCGCTCCAGGTTTGAAAAAGCCTTTCGATCGTCTGCATCTGCCTCCCTTCCCGGCGAGTGCGGGGATTGTAGCATATGAACGTTCCGTGTCAATCGTTCATCCCCCGGGCGAGGGAATCGCGGGCGGCGCCCCCCCGCGCGGTTCAGCATTGGCTCTTGACAGCCCGAGCGGGGCTCGTGCACTCTGAGCGTCGAAGGCCCCTGTCGTCGCTCGGGAAAGGAGCGCTTGTGTCCAGCGTCTACGACATTCTGAAGGAGCGCGGATTCGTCGAGCAGGTATCCGACGATGCAAAGGTCCGCGCGATGCTCGAGAAGAGCGTCACCTGCTACATCGGCTTCGATCCGACCTCGGACAGCTTCCACGCGGGGAGTCTCGTTCCGATCATGGCGCTCGCCCACATGCAGCGGCACGGCCATCGGGTGCTCGCGGTGGTCGGGGGAGGCACGGCGATGATCGGCGATCCGAGCGGAAAGACCGAGCTCCGGCAGCTCGTCTCGAAGGAGCGGATCGACGCGAACGCCGAGGGTCTCAAGCGCCAGCTCGCGCATTTTCTCGATTTCTCCGGCGGCGGGGCGCTCATGGTCAACAACGCCGACTGGCTCCGCCCGCTCAACTATATCGAGTTCCTGCGGGACATCGGGCGGCATTTCAGCGTCAACAAGATGCTCACCGCGGAGTCGTGCCGGATGCGGCTCGAGTCGGGGCTCAATTTCATTGAGTTCAACTACATGCTGCTTCAGGCGTACGATTACCTCGAGCTCTACCGGCGCCACGGGTGCACGCTCCAGATGGGCGGAAACGACCAGTGGGGCAACATCCTCGCCGGCGCCGATCTGATCCGCCGCGTCGAGCGCGGGGAGGCGGAGGCGCTCACCTTTCCTCTCCTCACGACGGCGACGGGGGCGAAGATGGGAAAGACCGAAAAAGGCGCCGTCTGGCTCGATCCGAAGAGGACCTCCCCGTACGAATACTATCAGTACTGGATCAACTCCGACGACCGCGACGTCGGCCGGTTCCTTGCGCTCTTCACCTTCCTTCCCATGGACGAGGTGCGCAGGCTCTCGTCGCTCGCGGGAGAGGAGCTCCGCGAGGCCAAGGAAATCCTGGCCGTCGAGGCGACGAAGATGAATCACGGGGAGGACGAAGCGCTCAAGGCGCGCGAGGCGTCCAAAGCTCTGTTCTCGGGGGAGGGAGACGTCGACGAAAGCTCCGTTCCGACCGTGGAGATGGACCGCAGGCGCTTCGAGGAAGGAATCCCTGCGTTCGCTCTCTTCGCCGACGCGGGACTCGTCAAGACGCGCGGGGAGGCCCGGCGTCTCATCGCGCAGGGCGGGGGATACGTGAACGGGCGCCGCGTCGACGCGGCCGAGGAGACGATCACGGCCGCCGATCTCAAGGACGGCGCGCTGATGCTGCGCGCCGGCAAGAAGAAGTACGCCCGCATCAAAGCTTCGTGACTCGGCTCCGCCCGCGCCTGCCTGCCGATTCCTCCACAATCTCGTCGTAGACGGACTCGATCGCCCGCACGTGGCGCTCGAGGCTGAAGAGTCGTTCCGCGCGGCGTCTTCCCTCGATTCCGAAACGAATGCGCGCTTCGCGATCGTCCAGAAGCTTCAGGAGCGCGTCGGCGAGCGATCGCGCGTCGCCCGGCTCGAAGAGAAGTCCGCTCGATTCGTGCGCCACGAGCTCGACGAGCCCGCCGAGCGCCGGGGCGACGACGGCGACGCCGAGCGCCATCGCTTCGAGCGCGGAGTGGCCGAGGGCTTCGAGCTCGACCGAAGTGTTGACGAAAACGTCGCAGTCGGCGATGAGATCCCGCACGTCGCTTCGGAAACCAGCGAGACTCACCCGATCCTTCAGGAGCCCGCTCCGTTCGATTCTCTCCCGGAGACCGGCGAGCTCCGGTCCCGATCCCGCGACGACGAAGTCCGTGTCCGAACGCCGCTCGAGAACCCTCTCGGCGGCATCGACGAACAGGGAGGCTCCTTTGCAGGAAACGACTCGTCCTGCCCACCCGATGAGAGCGCGTTCCCGCACACCGCGGTTCCGCGGCCGAAGCGAGGAGACGTCGATCCCGTCGTGGATCGCGACGATTCTATCCCCGCGGAGCCCCTGCGCGGCGCAGTGATCGGCGACGGAGCGCGAGACGCAGATGAATCGATCGACGCCGCGCGCCGCGAAGCGCTGGAACGCCGTCGGACGGACGTAGCCGCGCTGATGGCTCACCACGGGCACGCCCACCCGCGACGCCGCGACGATCGCGGCGAGATTCGCCGTGAGCATGTTGTTCGCGTGGACGATATCGAACCGCTCGCGCGCGATCCATCCGGCGAGCCATCCGGCGCGCTCACTGTCGACGAGCAGGTAGGTCTTGAGACTCCACAGGAGGCGGTAGAACGCCCGTCTCTTGAATCCGGGCACGCGGATCTCGCGCTCCTCCGGGGGGGCGGGCTCCGGTCTTTCCCGGAGCGAAGCCATCGTCGCGTTCGGGATCCCCGCGGCTCCGAGCGCGGCGCGGGCGGCGAGGTCGTACGCGAACAGGACGAACGGCTCGAACCTCGCGCGGTCGAGCCCCCGAACGAGCTCTTCGAGGCAGATCGCCGATCCCCCGACCGTCGGCGCGTCCTCGACATACAGGATTCTCTGCAAAAGCGTGTTCTCCCTCCGGCGACACTTCTGATATACTTCCGCACCGGTCCCTGACGGATTTCCCATTCTAGTGCGGGCGAGCGCGCCCGGCAATACAAATGAAGGCGTCTCCGGCGTCGATGGATCGTGGGAAAGGCTGGTGTCACAAGGCATGACCGAGAATTGGGAAAAGAGATTCGACGAGGAGCGCACGCGGCTCAACGAGCTCGTGCTGGCGAACGGTCCCCTCGGGATCAAGCGGTTTTTCGCGCTCGACACTCAGGCATACGAGGCGGGCGCGCTTCCCGCGAAGACGAAGGAGCTCCTCGGTCTCGTCGCATCGATGGTGCTGCGCTGCGACGAATGCGTCTCGTATCACATCATCAGATGCCGGGAGGAAGGGGCGACGCGGGAGGAGCTCTACGAGGCGTTCAACGTTGCGCTCGTCGTCGGAGGCTCGATCGTGATTCCGCATCTCCGTATCGCGGCGGCGCGTCTCGAAACGCTTCTCGAGGCTCGATGAAGCGGGCGATTCCAAAATCTCTTGTGTTCGGCGGTCGCGGGGGATACACTCGGCGCGGTCGTGGAACATGCATACGGAGGAGCGATAGATGTTCTTTCTCTTGCTGAGCCGCCTCGTCCGGAGACGCGCGATCATCGCGTGGGTGACGTTCGCGTGTTTTTTCGCGGCGTTCGTATTCGTCCTCGTTTCGGGGAATATGTACGAATCACGGGCGCTGCTCCTTCCTCCGGTCGAGGAGGCGAGCGAGGGCATCCTCTCGGCCTGGATGTCGAAGCTCAATCTCCCTTCGATCGTTTCTCCCGGGAGCGCGGGGTCGACCTCGGCCACGATCCTCGCCGACATTCTCGAAAGCCGCCGCCTCGGCGAGATGATCGTCGATACGCTTTCGCTGAAGGAGCACTACAAGACCGAAAGCCTCGACGAAGCACTCCGCGCGCTGAGCGCCCGGACAAGCACGGCCGTGACCGCGACGGGGCTCATTCATCTGAGCGTCAGGGACAAGGATCCCGAGTACGCCGTGAGAATCGCCGGCGCGTACATCGCGGGGCTCGATTCGCTCAGCCGTTTTCTCCAGTATTCGCGCGCCGACCAGACGCGGGAGTTTATAGAGGCGCAGCTCGCGACATATCGGAACCGGCTCGGCGCAGCGAGGCATGAGCTCGCCGTGTTTCAGGGCAAGCACAACATCGTCGATTTCGACGAGCAGGTGCGCGGCGCGATCGGCGTGGCCGCCGACCTCAAGGTCAAGGCGGTGCTGGCGGGGATCGAACGCGATCTCATCAGGGAGTACTCGTTCGCGAACTCCCTCGATCTCAAGCGGAAGAACGCCGAGTACGAAGGCCTGATGCGGCAGCTCGAGAATATCATGAACGGAGACAGCGCCGGCGCCGTGTTCATTCCCCTCAATCGCATGCCCGCCCTCGTCCAGAGCCATGCGAGAATGGAGCGCGATATCGAGGTCAACGAGCGCGTATACGCGTATCTGCTCGAGCGCTACGAGGAGGCCGGCATGGACAAGGCCCGCACGACATCGGTCGTACAGGTCGTGGATGAGCCCAATCTCCCCGAAAAGCCCTACGGAAATCCCCGATGGTTCGTTGTGCTCGTCGTGACCGTCGCCGGATTCGTCTGGAGCGCCGTGGCGGTTCTGTGGTGGGACTGGATGCGGGAACGGGAGAAATCGAGCGGCGAGATGCGCGCGTACACAGAGTTGCAGGCGACCGTGCGAAGCGACGTGGGGTGGCTGCGGAGGAAACTGCGGTTCTGAGCCTCTTTCATCTCCGGCACGCAGATATCTGGAATATCCCTTGCAACGGACGGGGGTGCGCCTTGCCCGACGCCCGGCCGGCTCCTTGTGTGGAGGAAACAAGCACACCCGATGACTCGCGCGATGCGAAGAAGAATACTCGCCGCACTGTCGCTCGGCGCCGCCATAGCGGCGGCCGGCTTCGGCGGCTGTTCGTATTTCGAATATCGAAGCGGCGGAAGCGATCCTTTTCTGCTGTACAGCCTCGTTCTCGTCGATGCGCGTCTCGACGTCGTTCACGTGCGCGGCGCGGTTTTCGGCGCCACCGCGGACGCGTCGCCGTTCAGGGCCTTCGCGGGCCCGAAAGGCAAAACGCTCGATCCGATCGATTTCAGGGCGGCGGATCGGCAGGGAAGACCCCTCGCCGTGCGCGCCGGGGACGGCCGCTGGCTCGTCGAGAACGGCGGCAGCGATTTCACGATCGATTACGACGTCGTTCTCACGATCGAGGACCGCTATTCGGCCGACGTCAGGGACATGATGACGTACGTCGGCGACGATCGATCCCGGATACTCGGGCGGGACGTGTTCCTCGTTCCCGAGCTGAACGTCGCCGGCGGCGTCCTCGTCGACGTCGCGATGCTCCCCGGATGGAGTTTGTCCTCATCGTCGCCGCACATTAGAAACCGGGTCATCGTGCCCGACTGCGCCGAGCTTCCGTTCACCATGGCGGTCTCCGGAGATTACCGGAGCCTCGCGCGAACCGTCGCCGGGACGGAGATCGCGCTCGCCATCGCCGATACGTGGTCGTTCACGGATGAAGAGTTCTTCGACGTCGTGTGCAGGATCGTCG
>JBFYZM010000048.1:0-10603 GCA_041309505.1 Candidatus Krumholzibacteriota bacterium | reverse complement strand
ACCGATGCTCTGCCAATTGAGCTACACCCCTGTCGCCAGCCGATACCGGCGCGAAACCTTATCAAGATAACAGCATTACGCGGCCAAAGTCAATAGCCACTCAAGGAAAGCTGGAGCCAGAGATGGAGCGGGAAAAGCGGGCGGGAAAGCGCTTCCCGACCACCGTTGACCTTCCTCCCCCGCCCCTGTTGACCGCGGAAGGCCTCTGTGTTATATTGCACTTCGTATTTCTGCCCGCTTTTCATCGAGAGGTCACTCTGCCCGGCAGAGGCCCTCTTTTGATAAAGAAGCAACCTGAACAAACGGAGGTACCCGGTGATCACAAGCATCCCCAAGATCGAGATGCCGAAAAACGAGCCGAACCTGACCTACGCACCCGGCTCGAAGGAGAAGACCGCGCTCAAGGCGAAGCTCAAGGAGCTCAGCGGCAAGAAGATCGACATCCCGTGCGTCATCAACGGACGGAACGTCCGCACGGGAAAGACGGGCCTCTGCGTCATGCCCCACGACCACAAGCACGTGCTCGGCACCTACCACAAGGCGGGCAAGCGCGAGGTCGAGGCCGCGATCAAGTCGGCCATGGCCGCGAAGAAGGACTGGGCGGCGCTGCCGTGGGAAGCCCGCGCGGCCGTGTTTCTGAAGGCTGCCGACATCCTCGCCGGCGAGTACCGTGCGACGCTCAACGCCGCGACGATGCTCGGCCAGTCGAAGACCGCGTTCCAGGCCGAGATCGACTCCGCCTGCGAGCTCATCGATTTCCTCCGCTTCAACGTGTACTTCATGAAGACGATCCTCGGCCAGCAGCCCGAATCGTCCCCCGGCATGTGGAACATGACCGAGGCGCGGCCGCTCGACGGCTTCGTCTTCGCCGTGACCCCGTTCAACTTCACGGCGATCGCGGGGAACCTGCCGACCGCTCCGGCCATCATGGGCAACACCTGCGTGTGGAAGCCCGCCTCGAGCGCGGTCTACTCGGCGCATTTCATCATGGAGATCCTCAAGAAAGCCGGACTTCCCGACGGCGTCATCAACATGATCCCGGGACCGGGCTCGGTCGTCGGCGACCTCGTGCTCACGCACCCGGATCTCGCGGGCGTTCACTTCACCGGGAGCACCTCGACGTTCCAGAAGATGTGGGAAACGATCGGCACCAACATCAAGAGCTACAACCAGTATCCGAGGATCGTCGGCGAGACGGGCGGGAAGGATTTCATCTTCGCGCATCCGACGGCCGACGTGAAGCCGCTCGTCATCGCGATGGTGCGGGGAGCCTTCGAGTACCAGGGGCAGAAGTGCTCGGCCGCATCCCGCGCCTACGTCCCGAAGAGCCTCTGGCCGCGGGTCAAGAAGATGCTCATCCACGAGATCTCGACGATCAAGATGGGCGATCCGAAGGACTTCCGGAACTTCATGACCGCCGTCATCGACAAGGCGGCCTTCGAGAGCATCAAGGGGTACATCACCTACGCGAAGCGCTCGCGCGACGCGAAGATCATCGCCGGCGGCGGCTGCAGCGACCGCAAGGGCTACTTCATCGAGCCGACGGTGATCGTGGCGAAGAAGCCCGATTTCAAGACGATGCGCGATGAGATCTTCGGTCCCGTGCTCACGATCTACGTCTACAACGACAGCCAGCTCGAGAAGACGCTCGGCCTCGTCTCGACGACCTCGCCGTACGCGCTCACCGGAGCGATCTGGGCGCAGGACCGGCAGGCGATCGTCATGATGACCGAGGCGCTCGCCGACGCGGCGGGCAACTTCTACATCAACGACAAGCCCACGGGCGCCGTCGTCAACCAGCAGCCGTTCGGCGGAAGCCGCGCTTCCGGCACGAACGACAAGGCGGGAAGCCTCCTCAACATGATCCGCTGGACGAGCCCGCGGACGATCAAGGAGACCTACTGCCCGCCGGAGAACTACCGCTACCCGTTCATGTCGGAGGAATAAGCGTACCGTTTCGAGGCTATCAGCGAAGAGGCCGGGCCCTTGCGGGTCCGGCCTCTTTTTCATGCTTCCGGGAATCTACGACTAGCGGGTGACGCTGATGGGGCCCCCAGTTTGGCACTTGTAGCGGGTGGCGGCGATGGGGTCCCCGCGCGGGGCGCACTCCGGAAACCCCGACTAGCGGGTGGCGCTGGTGGGGCCCCCGCGAGGGGCGCAGTCCGGAAACCCTGGCTAGCGGGTGACGCAGGTGGGGACCCCACAGGAGGCGCAGCTCGCGAAGCGAGCGAGCACCTGTGGGGTGCAACCTGCGGCAGGACCCGCGTACCTACGCCGCGTGTTTCGTCGCGAGCTCGGCGAGGACCGCCTTGAGCAGCGTCCAGAACTTCTCGACCGACGGCATATTGACGCGCTCGTCCGGCGAGTGCGGATGCTCGATCCAGGGTCCGATCGAGATCATGTCCATGCCGGGGAATTTCTCGCCGATGATGCCGCACTCGAGACCGGCGTGAATCGCCTTCATCTTCGGCTCCACGCCGAACTCCCTGAGGTGCACCGCCTTCACGACCGCCAGAAGCTTCGAGTCGAGGTTGGGCTTCCAACCGGGATACGGATCGTTCTCTTCGACCGAGGCGCCGGCGAGCTCCGCCGTCGAACGAATCCGGTCGCGGAGCGCCTTGAGCGCGCTCGCGACGGAACTCCTCGTCGAGAGCCCTATCACGACCTCGTTCCCGCCGGTCGATATCGTCGCGAGGTTGTTCGAAGTCTCGACGAGCCCCGGGATGTCGTAGCTCATCGTCTCGACGCCGTGCGGCAGGGCGAGAAGAAGGTCGAGAAGCGACTTCTGGGCTTTTCCCTCCATGACGCGGACGAACGACCGTTCGGACGGCTCGAGCCTGACGCCGAGGTTGACCTCGCGGCGTCCGAGCTCCTCCGCGATCTTGGCCGCTTCGTCGCCGACGAGCGCCGACAGGTCGTCGACGGCGGTTTCCAGCACCATAAGCTCCGCCTCCGCCTCGCGCGGGATGGCGTTGCGCTTGTTGCCTCCCCTGAAACCGGCGAGGTGCATGGGCTGCGTGCGGGACGCCTTCCAGAGACAGCGCGCGAGGATCTTGATCGCGTTGCCCCGCTGCTCGTGGATATCGATCCCCGAATGGCCGCCCCGGAGCCCCGTCACCTTGAGGACGAATCCCTTCGTACCGGCGGGCGCGTCGAGAAAACCGACCGGAAGCTTGAGGGTCGTGTCGCCTCCCCCCGAACAGCCGATATAAACGGCGCCGAGCTCCTCGCTATCGAGGTTCATCAGCATATTCCCCTTCACGAAACCCGGCTTGAGCTTCCCGGCGCCCGTGAGCCCGACCTCCTCGTCCACGGTGAAGAGCAGCTCGAGCGGCCCGTGAATGACCTCTTTGGAATCGATGATCGAGAGGGCGGCGGCGAGCCCGATGCCGTTGTCCGAACCGAGCGTCGTGCCCTTGGCCTTGAGCCATTCCCCCTGGAACTCGAGCTGTATCGGGTCCTTGGAGAAATCATGCGCGACGTCCGAGTTCTTCTCTCCCACCATATCCATGTGCCCCTGGAGCACGACGGTCGGCGCGCCCTCGCGGCCCGGCGAGGCGGGGACGCGGATCACGACGTTGCCGGTTTTGTCCTGCTCGAAATCGAGACTCTTTCCCTTCGCGTAGGCGATGAGGTACTCGGCGAGCTTCGCCTCGTGCCCCGAGCAATGAGGGATGCTCCTGATCTTGTCGAAATGTTTCCACAGGTTCTTCGGTTCCAGACCGCTCAGAGACATGACACCGACCTCCTTGAAATTGATTCTTGCGCAAGAATCGTCTATTATAGAGACCTGTCGGGAAACGGTCAAGTGCTTATATGCCAAGGAGGCCTCCGTGGATTACGAAATACCCGTCCGCACGCGCTCCCGAAACGAGCTCGTCGATATAACGGACAGCGTCCGCGCGATCCTCGAGGGGAGCGGGGTGCTGGAGGGGATCTGCCATATCTACGTCCCCCATACGACCGCGGCGGTCACCATCAACGAGAAGGCGGACCCGAACGTCGCCAGGGATATCGGGGAAACGCTCTCGAGACTGATTCCGGAGGGCGAGGGATACCGCCACGCGGAAGGGAACTCGGATGCGCACGTAAAGTCTTCACTCGTTGGGGTTTCGGCGTTCGTACCGGTGAGTGGAGGGGATCTTCTTCTCGGCACATGGCAGGCGATTTTCTTCTGCGAGTTCGACGGCCCGCGAACGAGGCGGTGCCGCATCCGCATTCTGGGGTAAAAAATTGCCGCCCGACATGAACCCCAGCTCCATTGAAGTGGAAAGCGATCCTAAGGGACTCTCACCGGAGCGTTGAAGGTTCTATCCTGTTTCCAGGCGGGAGCTCCTCCCAGTTAAGCGGCTCATCTCCTAGGGGACGAGATGGGGTTTTTTGGTAGGATGGGATCGGCTCCGCTTTTATGTCAGGCGGCAAACCCTTCATCAGACTTCTTGTCGGTATGGACTATGCGCTAGTCTCTACCTCCCGATACAGGTTCTTATTTTATAATTCTTCTGTTCTTGCCTCTGAGATGCCCTTAGTCCCTAACAAGTCTGCTATTCAACTATATCGAATACGGGCTAACTAAACAATAAGTATAACGCCTCATTTTCACCCGTCCACCCTATTATACGACTTCACGATATGATACGTTCCCGATCATGTTTCGACAAGCTTGATTTTTATCGCATACCTCACGAGCCCTGCCGTATCGTGGATATTGAGCTTCTCCATGATATTCGCGCGGTGGTTCTCGACCGTCTTCTTGCTGATGAAAAGCATCTTCGCGATCTGCGGGCTCGTGTGCCCTTCCGCGATATACTGGAGGATCTCCCGTTCGCGCCTTGTCAGCTGGCTGAACTCGTCCGCCTTCTTTCCCCGCTTCACCATCTTCGCGTACGATTCAATCAGGCCCGGAGGGAAATTCGAGCTCAGGTACGTCTCTCCCCGCATCACCGCTTTGATCGCGGTCATGAGCTCCTCGAGCGGCGCCTCTTTCACGAGATACCCCGTGGCGCCGGCCTCGAGCGACTTGAACACGTACTGCGGCTCGTCGTGGATCGTGAGCATGATGACCTTCATCTCGGGATTGCCCTTCATTATTCTTCGCGCCGCCTCGATGCCGCCGAGACGCGGGAGCCCCACGTCCATGATGACGACCTGGGGGGCGAGCTCCTTCACGAGCTTCACCGCTTCGAGCCCGTCTCCTGCCTCTCCGATGACCTCGACGCCGCGCCCCTCGAGAAGGGGCCGCAATCCTTCGCGAACGATCGTATGATCTTCCACGATGACTATCCTGATCGTGTCAGCCATTATCCGCCCCTATCGGAAGCTTCACCCGCACCTTCGTGCCTTTGCCGGGCGAGGATTTGATCTGAAAATCGCCGTCCAGATACTCGATCCTCTCCCGCATGCTCACGAGCCCGAGCCCGCGTGTCTTGTTTTTCGCCTTTTGTGTCGAAATCCCCCGGCCGTTATCTTCGATTTCCATTATAACACACGGATAGCCCCGTGTCAGAGAAATCGACACCCGGGACGCGCGGGCGTGCCGCACGACGTTCGTGAGGGCTTCCTGCGCGACGCGGTAGAGCGCGAGCGACACCGGGGCGGGCAGCTCCTCGTCGAAACCCGCCTCCTCGAACTCGACGTCGAGTCCTTCACCGCGGACGAAGTTGTCGATATACCAGTTGAGCGTCGGGACGAACCCGAGCTCGTCGAGCATCGCCGGATGGAAGGATTTCGCGATCGTCCGCGTGTTATCCACCACGAACTTGATCTGCTTCCGTATCCCTTCGAGGGATTTCCGCTTGCAGGAATCGAGAGGGCCGAGTCTCTTCTCGAGCATCTCGAGCTCGAGCTTGAGGGCGGTGAGCGCCTGGCCCACCTCGTCGTGGAGCATGATGGAGCATTTGCGCCTCTCCTCTTCCCCGGCATCGACGAGCCTTCTCGTGAGCTCCTTGAGCTCATGCTCGCTTTTCTTCAGCTTTTCGAGGAGCTCCAGCCGCTCGATCGCGATCCCGAACTGCTTCGCCGCGGTATCGAAGAAACAGCGAACTTTCGGATCCACGGACTCGGCCTCCCCGAGGCCGAAGATCGCCATATAGTCACGGTTATTGCCCGTTCTGAATACGGTTCCGATCGTCCGCTTGATTATCATATCCTTCCGTATGTCGGGCCTTCCTCCGTCATGACCGGGCATATCCTCTTCCATCACGAAGGTGCGGTGCGATTTCGCTATCCTTCCGAACGCGGTATCCTTGAGCAGCGAAAGGTGCCTCACTCTCTCCTTCACGAGCGGGGGAAGACCTATTGAATCGATGAGTACCGCGTCCTTCTTCGCGTGATCGAGGATGTAGAAACCGCAGGTTTTCGCTCCGACGAAATCGCCGAGGAGCTCGAGCATCTTCCTGATGATCACCTTCCGGCTTCGGGCACGCGTCGCGACCCGGTGAATCTCGTTGAGGAGCTCGAGCTCGACGTTGCGGCGCGCGATCTCGCTCTGCATCTGCACGAGGTCGGTGACCTCCCGCAGGATAGCGACGACGACGGGGGGATCGAAATCCCGAATGAGACTGGCCGTGAGATACACGTCGTGATATATCCCGTCCCTCCGTACCGTCCCGAATTGAGTCGTATAGGAGCCACGCTTCTTGAGCCCCCCGAGGAGGTCTTCGAGAAGGGGCAGAAGTTCCGGACGCTCGTGGTCACGGATCCTCTTCCCGCGCAGATCCACAGTTTCGTCCAGCGCATGTATTCTGAGCCAAGCCTTGTTGTGGTAGTATACCGTTCCATCGAGGCCGCCGATGATAATGCCGTCCGTCGTGAACTCGAGGGCGTGCAGGATGATATTGGCTATGTTCTTCGGAATCTTCTTCGTCATCGTCTTCTGATGTTGCGACACACGGCCGACCATGGAATCCCCTCCTGTGGCAACGCAAATATCATGCGAGAACTTGAACCTTGTCCCCTGTGCGATAAGGGTCTATTATAACGGACCGGGAGCAATTTGGAAACGAAAAGCGGGGAGCCCGTCGAAAGAATATCCGCGTCCCCCGCGACGGAGGATCCTTGAGAATATCTCTCGCGAAAGCGCGCCTCGAGCTTCGGCACACCTTCCGCATCGCGCGGAGCGCGGACGAGTACCGGGAATCGGTGATCGTCCGCCTCGAGGAGAACGGGATCGAGGGGCTCGGCGAGGCGGCGCCGTCGCCTCGCTACGGGCAGAGCGCCGAATCGGCGGAGCGGGCGCTCGCGTCGATCGATGGTTCGCTCCTCGAACCGGCCGGGCACATCGAGGGCGCTCTCGCGCGAGCCGCGGGGAGGCTCGGGGGAGAGTGGGCGGCCCTCGCCGCTCTCGACGTCGCGCTTCACGACCTTCTCGGCAGGAAGCTCGGAGCGCCGCTGTACGCCCTGCTCGGCCTCGACCCCCGGAAAACGCCCGTGACTTCGTACACCATCGGCATCGACACACCGGAGATTATCGCGGAGAAGATCCGCGAGGCGGAGGGATTCCCCGTCCTCAAGATCAAGATGGGGCTCGAGAACGATCGCGAGATCATGGAGACGGTGCGCGCGTGCACGGATCGCCCGGTGCGGATCGACGCGAACGAGGGTTGGACCCGGGACGAGGCGCTCGAGAAGATGCGGTGGCTCGAGGGGCTGAACGTCGAGTTCGTCGAGCAGCCGCTCCCGGCGGCGGATCTCGAAGGCGTCCGGTGGCTCGCCGGACGCACTTCGCTTCCCATCTTCGCCGACGAGAGCGTACGGATCGCGAGCGACGTCCCGAAGCTCGCGGGAGCCTTCCACGGGATAAACATCAAGCTCATGAAATGCGGCGGGATTCGCGAGGCGCTCCGCATGATCCACACGGCGCGCGCGTGCGGGATGAAGGTGATGCTCGGCTGCATGATCGAAAGCTCGATCGGGATCACCGCGGCGGCTCACCTCTCGCCGCTCGCGGACTACGCCGATCTCGACGGAAACATCCTCATACGGAACGACCCCGCGTCAGGTGCGACCACGCTGAACGGAAAACTCGTGCTGCCGGAAGGCCCCGGGCTCGGAGTGACGCTCAGGGAAGGGCCGGCCGCGAGCGCTCCGGGGCGCCCGCCCGCTCGATGATCGCCGCGCGGACCAGGCTCTCCGCCTCATCGACGAGACCCGCGGAATAGTCGATCGTCAGCGCCGCGTTCGGCCGCGCGAAATAGAGAACGATCCCCCCCGTGCATTCGATACCGAGCTTTTTAAGGGCGAGCGCGTACACGGCCGCCTGCGGCCGGTAGATCTCCATCTTCTCGTTCGCGCGCGCCGCCGCCACGTCGTCCGTCTTGTAATCGACGAGCGTCCAGCGCCCATCCTCCTCGAAGAGAAGATCGATTCTCCCCTCGATGAAGCTCCCCTCCCAGGGCACCGTGAAAGGCGCCTCGCGGAAACAGCGCGGGGAACGCGACGCCCGCGCGACGAGATCGGACCGCAGCGCGGCCGCGGCGACGCGCTCGAGCTCGGGGCCGGCGTCCTGGATTCCGAGCCCGGCGGCGACCGACGCCGCCAGGGCGCCCGGGGAGCGCGTATCCGAAAAATCGACGAGCTCCATGATCCGGTGAAACGCCAGCCCGAAGAGAAGCAGCCGGTCGCGTGACTCGCTCGGGGGGATGATCGACTCACCGGGGGGGCCGGCGGCCGCGACAAGGGCGCCGGCCGCATCGGGGGTCTCGAATCGGTTCGCCGGCGCGCCCTGGGCGCGCTCGAAAGCCTCGTCGGCGAGACTCGAAGGGGCGAGAACGCCCGGCGAACGCCGCGCTCGCTCGAGAAGGGTCTTCCTCGCATCGATCCACGCGGCGCGCAGGGCCGCCGCCTCGTCCTTCGTCCCCTTCGCCGGCTCCTCGAATTTCACGAACGGGCGCGACTCCCCGCGCAGCGGCGGAAGCGCCGAGAATGCAAGCGACGCGGTCGTCGCCGGATCGAGGTGCGTCTTGATCAGATCATGGTAGCTCCCCGTCTTCGGTATGCGCGGGATGATGAGCATGTCTCCCGCGCGCGTGGCGGCGACGTAGAGAAGACGCACCGTTTCCGCCATCTCCCGCAGCTTCTCGTCCTCGGCTCTCGCCGCGAAGTCGCTCGTCTCGAGGAGGCCGAGCTTGAAAGCGACACGCCTTCCCCCTTCAACGAGAACCCTGGACGAGAATCTCCTGTTTTGAACGAGGTTCGCGAGGATCACGACAGGGAACTGGAGTCCCTTCGCCTTGTGGACGGTGAGGAGCCGCACCGCGCTCTCCTCTCCCTCGATGACGGCTCCCTCGCTCTCCGCCGAGGCGAGCATCTCCTGGTCCCTGAACCAGCGCGCGAAGCGCCGGTAGGAACCGATCTTCCCCTCGAAGGCCCGGGCGCTGGAGACCGCCTTCCTGATGTTCGAGACGCGCTGCTCGCCGTGCGGTCTGAGGAGCGAGAGCTCGAGGTACTTCGTCCGGCGCAGAAGCTCGAGAAGCGTGCCCGAGGGTCCGAGCGCGTTGCGTCCGCGGTGAAGCTCCCCGAGAAGCGCGAACGCCGCGGCGAGCCCCTCGAACGCCGCGCACGCCCCGGCGCCGGGGGCGAGGTAGCCGAGCCTTCCGCCGTTTCGCGTGAAAAGGAATATTTCCTCGTCGCTCGCGCCGAACATCGGCGATCGGAGCGTCGCGACGAGGGCGAGAGGATCGTACGGATCCTCGATCGCCCAGATCGCGGAGGCGAGGTCGCGAATCTCCTCGCGCGCGTAGTAGAGTTTCCCTCCCTCGACGACGTACGGGATGCTCTCGGCGCGAAGCGGCTCCTCGTAATGGTCGATCCCCGTCGTGCCGGGATATATCACGGCGATGTCTCCGTATTTCAGGGGGCGCTCGGTGCCCTGTCTCGGATCCTTGACGACCGGCCCGTCCTCCATGAGCTTGTGAATGAGCCGCGCGACCGCTTCCCCCTCGCGCTCGCGGATCGCGCCCGCCTTCTCCTTCTCCGAGGCGAGCTCGAGATCGACGGGGATTATCGCGGCGCCGTCTCCCTGCCGGTGCGGATATATCGCCTCGTAGCGAGGCTGGAAGGGAGATCCGCCCGGGGGCTCCATGAGCTCCGAGAATGTCTCATTCACCCACGCGACGATGCCGGGCACCGAGCGGAAGTTCTGCGTGATCGAGAGCACGGCGCCGCTCTCCGCGAGACGCTCCTTCACGCGTTCGTACATCTCGATGTCCGCCTTGCGGAACCGGTAGATGCTCTGCTTCGGATCGCCGACGATGAAGAGTTTACCCGGCTCCGGTTCGGTCGCGCCCCGGCTGCCGGGCGCGCCCGCGAGGAGATAGACGATCTCCGCCTGAACCGGGTCGGTATCCTGAAACTCGTCGACGAGTATATACCGGTAGCGCTCGCGCAGCGCGTCGAGCGCCCGGGCCTTTGTGCAGAGCTCCCGCACCCCGATGAGGAGATCGTCGAAATCGAGAATGCCCTGAGCCGATTTTCTCCTCGCTATGAAGGCGAGGAAGTCGTCGAAAAATCGCTCGAGGCGCTCTCCGAGAAGGTCGGAGAGGCGCGTCCGCTCGAGCTCCTGGAGCGCGGCGAGCTCCTTGAAGATTTCCTTTTGCTCCGCGCA
>JBFYZM010000047.1:0-3495 GCA_041309505.1 Candidatus Krumholzibacteriota bacterium | reverse complement strand
TTCCGCGTCGCGTACGGCGCATTCGGAGGATTCCCCAATCTCTCGAATCCGCGCGTCATCTTCTTCGAGGCTAAGGAAGGCAAGCGCCACCTCTCCGAGATCGCGCATCTTCTCGAAAAGGGCGTGGAGCCGCTCGGCGTCGAGCGCGAGAAGCGTCCCTTCGCCGCGCATCTCACCCTCGCGCGCATCAAGGAGCCGCTCCCCCGAGGCATGGCGGAACGCCTCGCCACGGTGCCCGCACTGCCGCCGACGGCGTTCCAGGAGGTCGACCGCTTCGTCCTCATGCAGAGCCACCTCGCCCGCGAGGGTGCGACGTATGAGGAGATGGGGAGCTTTGGGCTCGCGGTGTCGGGCTAGGGTATGGTGATATGTTGCATTTTATCTCGTTGGGCGCGCTCCTGATTCTGTGGGGGAGTGTCGCCGGGCACGCGTCCGTCGCCAACGCCGGGATCGGTCTCGTCGCGATGCTTCTGACGATCGGGAAGCTCGTTCGGGAAGAACGGCTGCTGCGGGCCACGCTCCCCGGCTATGTCCAATACGCGCGTTCCACAAAGGCGGTCGTCCCGCTCGTGTTATGATAGCGAGGTGATTCCATGTACTACATAGTCGAGAGCGAAAAATCGTTCGCCCAGGCGTCGAAGGACCTCGAATCGGCGATCGTGATTCATGGCTTCGGCGTGATGCATGTCCACGATCTGGGGGCCGCGCTCCGCGGCAAGGGCATCGCATTCGTCGAGGAGTGCAAGGTTTTCGAGGTCTGCAATCCGGTGCAGGCCGCGAAGGTTCTGGCCGCCGATATGCGGCTCAACATGGCGCTCCCGTGTCGCATCTCGGTGTTCACGGAGAAGGGCAAAACGAAAATCGGGCTTCTCAGGCCGGTGAATATGCTCGCCGCGCTCTCTCAGGATATGGCGTTGATCAAGGTCGCCAAAGAGGTTCAGGACAAGATCATCCAGATGGCCAACGACGCGAAGTGAGTCCTTCGCGCAACAACTCTGATCAGGGGAGCGTTTATGCAATTCATTCTCATCGGATTGATCGCGGGTATTCTCTCGGGGCTTTATGGAATCGGCGGCGGCGTCATCATCGTGCCGGCTCTGATGCTCGTGGCGCATATGAAACCTCATATGGCCACGGGAACCTCGCTCGGCGCTCTTCTGCTGCCCGTCGGTGTACTTGGAGCATGGCAATACTACCGCCACGGATCGTTGAACATTCACGCCGCGCTCTGGATCGCGCTCGGGCTGGCTCTGGGCGCGTTCCTGGGGGCATATCTCGCCTTGAAGCTCCCCGCGCGCGAGCTTCAGCGGTTGTTTGCGCTCTTTATGCTGGTCGTATCGATTCGCACGTGGATGACGGCTTGAACCGGGGAATTCGTTGTTGGCAGCGGGCGTTCAGCCGAGACGCTGTCGGATTGGTGGGGGAGCCATGAAAGCACTCGTTGTATTTCTTGTACTCTTAGTTGGCTGCGCGGGGGCGCCGGATGAAGTGCCGTTTTCGAAAGCGGACGTCGGCGCACACGCGGAACTGGACGAGTGGCTCAAGCTCTGGACGCCGCCGCTCGACCCCTTGACCGCTTCGTCATTTCGGCTCATCAGGGAATCGGACAGCATCGGCGAAATGCTGGACGATTCATCTCCATATGGATATGCGGGCTTCCCAAAGTGGCTCTATAAATGGCTTCAATACTCTCCGGACAGCGCATGGGCTGTGGACATATGGCTTTGGAGTGTGGACTCGAGCGGGGTCTTCCAGGGAGGAGTCGACTCGCATGCCACATTGTTGGATCGCGCGCGCGGGCGATTTTACTATCTTCTCGGCTGCGGGACGCCGTGTGGATTCCATACGGCGATATGGATAAGCGATTCCAGTTTCCTTGTAGCCGGGTGGGAGGAGTGCCAGGAAGATCCGCCCGGCCGCATCGTGCCGACGCTGACGCGATTCGACGTGCAGGAGAAACGAAAGCGTACATTTGCAGGTCCTCCTATTGGTCAGGAGTACATCGGGCCGCTGGAGACGGCTGTCCGAGAGCGATGGCGCTCATGGTACCCGTGGCTGCGCTTTATGGAACCCATTTAGGCAATATTCGGAGCGATCGTCATGAAAATGTCGGACATCCCTTTCGGCACTACCGACTGGTCGTCGGTCGAGCGAACCGAGCACAAGGGGGAGACGGGCGTGGCGTACTGGCGCACGCGCCAGTACGGCGGCATCCGCGTCCGCATGGTCGAGTACTCGCCGGGATACAAGGCCGACCACTGGTGCGAGAAAGGGCACATTCTCCTGTGCCTCGAGGGGGAGCTGCACACCGAGCTCGAGGACGGTCGAACGTTCGTCCTCAAACCGGGGATGAGCTATCAGGTCGCCGACGGCGCGGAGCCGCATCGATCGTACACCGCCGGAGGCGCGAAGCTCTTTATCGTCGACTGATGAGGCGGCCGCCGGTCTGAAATGCGGTTGACAGAGTCCTGGCCTTGGGCTATACTTAGTATAGCCTTGGGAGGTGTTCGCATGGTCACGAAGATTCAGAAATGGGGCAACAGTCAGGGACTTCGCCTCGGCAAGCAGGTGCTTGAGGATGCGCGCATCGCCGTCGGAGACTCGGTAGATGTGGCCGCGCGGGACGGCGTAATCGTCATCGCTCCGGTGAAGCGCATGCGGGGCAAGCAGAGCCTGCAGGAACTGGTGTCGAGGATTCCCAGGAACTACAAGACCGGGGAGATTGATTGGGGGAAACCGAGGGGTAGGGAGGTGTGGTAGATGAAATTCTACATTCCAGAGAAAGGCGACCTTATCGCGGTTACATTCGATCCGCAGTCCGGGCATGAGCAAAGAGGCCGTCGGCCTGCGCTTGTGGTGAGCAATGCGTTGTTCAACGAGCATACGGGGCTCGCCATCGTCTGCCCGTTGACACAGACCGATAGGCGTTTTCCCTTCCATGTGGCGGTGGCGGACGATCCGGATGTGACGGGATTCATCATGGTCGAGCAGGTCAAGTCGATCGATTTTCGCGCACGCAAAGCCAAGCGCATCGGAAAGGCTTCCGATGGTGTTCTTGAAGAGGTGCTCTCCATGCTCGATGCGTGCATCTACTAGAGGCGCAACCTGAAAGGATCCGTGATTTCACGTGAACGAGACACCCTTCATCGGACCGGGAGAGAAGCCCGCGCCCTATAAGACCGCGCTCCTTCTCGTCGATATCCAGAACGACTACTTTCCCGGCGGAAAGAACGAGCTCGAGGGAAGCGTCGACGCCGCTCGGCGCGCGGGAGAGCTCCTGGCACTGTTCCGGCGAATGGAGCTTCCCGTCGTGCACATGCAGCATGTCTCGACGCGCCCCGGCGCGACCTACTTTCTTCCCGACACGGACGGTGTGCGGATCCACGAGAGCGCGGCGCCGCTTGCCGGCGAGCTCGTCCTTCAGAAGCATTATCCCAACGCCTTCCGCGACAAGCAGCTCCTCGTCCAGCTCGGTCTCATGCACGTCGCGCGCCT
>JBFYZM010000046.1:0-2585 GCA_041309505.1 Candidatus Krumholzibacteriota bacterium | reverse complement strand
GCCAGCTTGCGACGCATTTCGAGCGTCACCGAACCGCCATGTTCGGCCATCTCCTTGAGAACGGCGTCGTAATCCCCCGGCTCCACGACGACCGCAACCGAGTGAAAGTTCTTCGCCGCCGCCCGGATGAGGGCGGGCCCGCCGATGTCGATTTCCTCGACAATGTCCTTCTCGCCGAAATTCGGATTTTCGGCGGCCTGGCGGAACTTGTAGAGGTTGACGACGACGAGATCGATGAGTCCGATCCCGTGCTTCGCCGCCTGCTCGAGATGCGCGCGATTCTCCCGCTCCGCGAGAATGCCTCCGTGGATCTTCGGATGCAGGGTTTTCACGCGACCGTTCATGATCTCCGGAAACGCGGTGATATCGCTCACGTCGATGACGGGCACGCCGGCTTCCCGGATCACCTTCGCCGTTCCGCCCGACGCGATGATCTCGACGCCGCGGCTCGAAAGCGCCTTCGCGAACGAATCGAGCGATTTCTTGTCGGTGACGCTGAACAGAGCTCTTTTGACCGATACGTTCATCGTTGATACCTTTCGATTTTGATTTCGGGAAACAGGCTCGTGAGCGCCATCCGATAGCGCTCGGACGTTTTACGGACGATATCCTCCTCCAGCTCCGGCGCCGGCGGATTGTGATCCCAGCCGATCGCGTCGAGGTAATCCCGCACGAACTGCTTGTCGAGACTCGGCGGAGACACTCCGGGCCGGTATTCCTTCGCGAGCCAGAATCGCGACGAATCCGGCGTGAGCACCTCGTCGATCAGGGCGACTCTCCCGTCGATGAAACCGAACTCGAACTTCGTGTCGGCGATGATGATTCCGCGCGCCGCCGCGTATTCGCGCGCCTTTCGATAGATATCGAGACTGAGCCGGCGGATCTCCCGCACGACATCGGGCCCGGCGACCTCCCCCGCTTCCTCGATCGTGATATTCCGATCGTGCCCCGAATCCGCCTTCGTCGACGGCGTGAAGATGGGTTCATCGAGCCTGTCGGACATCTTCAGACCCTTCGGAAGGGGGATGCCGCACACGGCGCCGCTCTCGCGATACTCTTTCCACCCGGAGCCGGCGAGATACCCGCGCACGACGCATTCGAGATCGATGCGGCGCGCTTTCCGGACGAGCATCGATCGCCCGCCGAGCTCGCGAGCGAAAGCGTCGTACGGCGGCGGAAAAGCAAAGACGTCGGTCTCCAGGATGTGATGCGGAATCCCGGTGAGCCATTTCGCCCACGCCGCGGACAGAAGGGTGAGAACGATCCCCTTGCCCGGAATCGGCGTCGGCAGAATGGAGTCGTAAGCCGAAATCCGGTCGGAAGCGACGATGATGAGCCGGTCTCCGAGATCGTAGATATCGCGCACCTTGCCTCTGAAGGCAGGTTCGATCCCGGGGAGGACCCCGCTCGCGCCATTCGGGAACTCATGCTCTTTCACGGATATGAACCCTCCTCCCATCGATGCGAATTCTTCCCTCGGCCCACAGTCTCACGGCCTCGGGATACGCTCGATGTTCCTCCTGCAATATCCGGTCGCTCAGACTCTCGACCGTATCCTCGTCGAGGACGGGAACGACGCGCTGAATGACGATCGGGCCCGTATCGACTCCGTCGTCGACGAAATGAACGGTGCATCCGGAGTATCGAACACCGTATGCGAGCGCCTGCTCCTGAGCGTGAAGCCCCTTGAATCCGGGAAGGAGCGCGGGATGAATGTTCATGATCCTCCCGCGGTATTCGGTCATGAGGGCGCCCTTCACGATTCGCATGAATCCGGCGAGACAGACGAGACCGACGCTCCGTTTCGCGCAGAGCATCGCCATGCTCTCGCTCGATTCGGGGGTCATCGAGCCCTTCTTCGGGCCGCAGTCGACGACGGCATATTCGATCCCGAACGAATCGGCGATCGCGATCGCCCCCGTTTCCCGGCTATCGACGATGAGAAGCCTGATAACCGCCGGATATTCTTCATCGAGGCAGGCGCGCGCAAGGGCCTCGAAATTGCTTCCCCTGCCCGATGCGAGAACCGCGATCCCTATCTTTTCTTTCATGGAACAGCATGATATCCGCGGCTCGACGGCAAGTCAAGCGGAGTGATTGAACTGGCGATGAGCCTCCACGAGACAACCGCGTCGGCTCCCGCGACGATCCCCCGCGGCGGCGGGAACGAGGGGCCGGCGATCTCGAGCCTCCAGGGGCCGTCCCGAAAAACGTCTCCCGCGCGGACCGCCCTGATCCTCGCGCCTCCCGCACCGAAACGCGCCGGCAATTCCGCGTCGCGCAGAAGAAGATAGTCGCTGCACAGAACCTCTTCGACGCGAATTCTCTTGATGAGATAGAAAAGGCCGTGATGTCGCCGGAGGTGCGAGGGCGCCACGACGCATCGTCCCGCGCCTCTCACCCCTACCGCCCACAGCGAGCGCGTGAATCGATATGCGTCTCCCGAAGTGAAACCCTCCGCCAAGAAGATGATCCCCTTACCCGCTCCCAGATACATCGCCCCCCTGCACGAGATTCGCGGAACCCGATCTGCGCGGGGCGAGCGCTCCGCGCCGCCGGGCGTGTGCGTCCCCCTCATTCCGGAT
>JBFYZM010000045.1:0-13084 GCA_041309505.1 Candidatus Krumholzibacteriota bacterium | reverse complement strand
GCGCGCGAGGCGCTCGGCGCCGCGCTCGGGAAGTGCAACGAGATGCGGCGGGCCGAGGGAGAAGAGCTCGCGCGCGACACCATGCGGAGGCTCGGCGCCCTCGAGAAATCGGCCGTCCGCATCGAGAAGAAAGCGCCGCTCGCCCTGAAGCGTTCGCTCGCGCGGGCGAAGGAGCGGCTCGCCCAGCTCATCGCCGGGCACAAGATCGACGAGAATCGCTGGCTCATGGAGGCCGCTCTCACCGCCGAGCGGACCGATTTCTCGGAGGAGCTCGTGCGGATCAAGAGCCATCTCGCGCAGTTCCGGACGGTCATCGAAAAAGGGGACGAGGTTTCGAAGGGCCTCACGTTTTTGCTCCAGGAGATTCACCGGGAAGCGACGACGATGGCGAACAAGGCGTCCGACGGGGCGATCATCCGCGAGTGCCTTTCGCTCAAGGAAGGGGTCGAGAAGATCCGCGAGCAGGTTCAGAATCTCGAATGACGCGCCGCGATTCGCGCCGCCGCGTCAGGCGGCGCGCCCGCGCAAAAGGAGCAGTGCCGCAGTGACATCATCTTTCACTGTTTCCCGGGAGCCGTTCCTCGTGGTCGTTTCGGGGCCCTCGGGCGTCGGCAAATCGACGGTCGTCGATCGCGTTCTCGGGCGCTCCCCCGAAATGGTCGCCTCGATCTCGGTCACGACGAGGCCGCCGCGCGGCGGCGAGCGCGACGGGTTCGAGTATTTCTTCGTGACGCGCGAAGAGTTCGAGAGACGCCGCGACGCGGGGGATTTCCTCGAATGGGCGGAGGTGCACGGGAACTTCTACGGCACGCCCGCCGCGTTCGTCGAGAGCGCCCTCGCCGCGGGAACCGGCGTCATTCTCGAAATCGATATCCAGGGGGGGATGAGCGTCCGGGGACGCTTTCCCGGAGCCGTTCTCATATTTCTCTTTCCGCCCGATCTCGAGACGCTCAGGGCGCGGCTCGACGGCCGGGCGACGGACGGCGAGGAGGTTATCCGGTGCCGTCTCGAGAACGCGAAGCGGGAGCTCGCCCGTTTCGAAGGGTACGATTATGTCGTCGTCAACGCCGACGTGGAACGCTGCGCCGAAGACTGCCTGTCGATCATCCGGGCGGAGGCGCTGCGCCGGGAGCGCTCGACGATCGGTTAGGCGCGGGGGGCTTTTCCCGGGCGGCGGGGCCCATAGGGGCGGGATATATAGGCCTTGCGTAACGGCCATATTTATATTACTATTTCTCACCCGGTATAAAGGGCGGGAAGGCGCCGGAAGCGATCCCCGGATGCCGGAGGATATTCCTGCCGGTTTCGCATATCGTCGTACACCATAACGTTGAGAGGGTATGCTATGATTATCGCGGCACTTGAGAGAATCACCGAGGTCATTGCGAACAGGTACGAGGCGGTCCGGATAATGGCGAAAGAGGCGAGGAGAATCAATACGCTGATCCGCCTTTCCGGCGAGGAAATAGAGGAAAAACCGACCACTCTTGCGATGAAACGACTTATCGACGGGAAAGTGAAGTACACGTATGCGGAACCAGAGGGGGAGAAATAGCCGCGGGGGAGGGCTATCGGGGACAAAGATCCTTCTCGTGGTGACGGGCGGCATCGCCGCCTACAAGTCCGCGCTCCTGGTTCGACTTCTCAAATGCGGCGGGGCTGAGGTCCGCGTGGTGATGAGCTCGGCCGCGACGGAATTCGTTACGCCGCTCACGTTCGAAGTTCTTTCGGAGAATCCCGTATCACTCAACATATTCACGCGTCGCGAGCGCCCCGTCGTCGAGCACGTCGAGCTCTCGAAGTGGGCGGATCGCGTCGTCGTCGCTCCCGCGACCGCCGACATCATCGCGAAGGCGGCTCTCGGCGTCGCCGACGAGATCGCGAGCACGGTGCTCCTTTCCGCCCGCGCCCCCGTCATGTTCGCTCCGGCGATGAACGAGACGATGTGGGCGAGCCCGGCGGTCAGGCGCAACATCGAGACGCTCGCGGCCGACGGGAAGACCGTTCTCGATCCCGGTTCCGGCGCGCTCGCATGCGGGGACGTCGGCCCCGGCCGCATGGCGGAACCGGAGGATATCGTCAAGGCGCTCGAGGCTTCCTTCGCTCCCGGAGATCTCGCCGGAATCGAGGTTCTCGTGACGGCGGGACGGACCGAAGAGGAAATAGATCCCGTGCGCTACATCACGAACCGGTCGTCGGGCCGCATGGGTTTCGCGATCGCCCGCGAGGCGCGATCGCGGGGAGCGCGCGTGACGCTCGTTCACGGCCCGGTCGACGTGCCGGTTCCCGCGGTCGACGCGGTCCGGAGCGTCGCGACGGCGGCCGAGATGAAGCGCGCGGCGACCGAAGCGTTCGCCCGGTGCGACGTGTGCGTCATGGCCGCGGCCGTTTCCGATTTCACGCCGGCGCGGCGGCGCGCCGAAAAGATCAAGCGGGCGGGGAAATCGTTCGAGCTCGAGCTCCGTCCGACCGAAGACATTCTCTCGTCGCTCGGGAAACGGAAGGGCGCGAGAATCGTCGTCGGCTTCGCCCTCGAGACGTCGGACGGCGAGGCGAACGCGAAGCGGAAAGCCCTCGAGAAGGGCTGCGACTATATGGTGCTCAACGCCCCCGGAGAAAAGACCGGGTTCTCCGCGCCGACGAACCGGATCACCCTGTTCAAGGGGCAGAAGAAACTTTTCGCGACTCCTCTCGTTTCGAAGGACGAAGCGGCGACGCTCATCCTCGACGCGGTCGCCGCCGACGGCCGTCTGAAGCGGGTCAAGCGATAAGGGGCCGGATGGAACGGGATACTCTCGGAGACATCAGGCGGTGCCTCCTCGCCCGGCGGAGCTCGGGGGGGGAGATCGCGTACCGGATCGCGGGCGAAGCGCGATCCGCGGACGGACCGCGGAAGCCCGCCCGGGAGCTCGTCATGATCACCTCTCCCGCGCCCCGGAGCGACGGCGCGGCGGTCGAGCAGGCCTCCCTTTTCGGAGAGAGCGTCCGAAAGCGGGGGCTCGATCTTTCGGGGTTCGATCTCGCCTCGCTCGACGCGCTCGTTTCGAAGTGCGAGCGCTGCGGCCTTTCCGGAGGAAGGACGCGGACCGTGTTCGGGAGCGGAAATCCCTCCTCGAGGATCGTCTTCATCGGCGAGGCGCCGGGCCGCGAGGAGGATCTCCAGGGGCTTCCCTTCGTCGGGCGGGCCGGGCAGCTTCTCACGAAGATGCTCGCGGCGATCGGATTCGCCCGGGAAGAGGTGTACATCGCCAATATCCTGAAATGCCGGCCGCCGGGGAACCGGGAGCCGCAGGAGGACGAGATGACGGCGTGCGAGCCGTACCTCCTCCGGCAGCTCGAGCTCATCAGGCCCGACATGATATGCGCGCTCGGGAGGATCGCCGCGCACGGGCTCCTCAAGAAGACGACCGCGCTCGGGATACTCAGGCAGGGCATGCATTACTATAACGACATTCCGGTCGCGGTGACGTATCACCCGGCCGCGCTGCTCAGGAATCCGAATCTCAAACGCGACGCGTGGGAGGACCTCCAGAAGATGAGGAAGCTCTACGACGAGGCGGCCGGGGAGGGCGCATGACGGACACCGGTACGAATACGCGCATCGAGTTCAAAGGCATCGAGCGCATTCCGCCGCAGAATCTCGAGGCGGAGCGCGCGGTCCTCGGCGGCATGCTCCTCGAGCCCGAGGCTTCGACGCGGGCGGTCGAGATCGTCGCGGCGGAGAACTTCTACCGCCCCGCGCACGGCAAGATCTTCTACGCGATGCTCACGCTCTTCAACAAGCGCGAGCCGATCGACGTCATGACGCTTTCGGAGGAGCTCCGGAAGGCGGGGGATCTCGACGCCGTGGGCGGCATCGCCGCGCTCACCGATCTCGTCGACAGCACGCCGAGCGCGGCGAACATCGAGCACTACGCGCGCATCGTTCTCGACAAGTATATACTCCGCCAGCTGATCCGCGCGTCGACCGACATCGCCGAGGACGCCTACACGGCGAGCCGGGAGGCGGACGCCATCCTCGACGCCGCGGAGCAGAAGATATTCAAGATATCCGAATCGCGGGTGAGCCAGGGGTTCGTGCACATCAAGGACGTTCTCAAGGAGCGGTTCGAGGAGATCCAGCGGGTGCACGAGACGCGGGTGAGCGTCACCGGGCTCGCGAGCGGCTTCATCGACCTCGACAAGTACACCGCCGGGTTCCACCCGAGCGACATGGTCATCATCGCGGGGCGCCCCTCGATGGGCAAGACAAGCTTCGCGCTCAACATCGCGCAGCACGTCGGGCTCCTCGAGCGCAAACCGGTCGCGATCTTCAGCCTCGAGATGTCGAAGGAGCTCCTCGTCCAGCGGCTCCTCTGCTCCGAGGGACAGGTCGACGCGCAGAAGGTGCGCAGCGGATTCACCTCGTCGAAAGACATCGAGCGGCTCACGAACGCGGCGGGGCTCCTCTCCGAGGCGCCGATCTTCATCGACGACACGCCCGCGATTTCGACGCTCGACATGCGCGCCCGGGCGCGCAGGCTCAAGTCGGAACACGACGTCGCGCTCGTCATCATCGACTATCTTCAGCTCGCCCGCTGCAGCGAGCGATCCGAGAACCGGCAGCAGGAGATATCCTCGATCTCGCGTTCGCTCAAGGCGCTCGCCAAGGAGCTTTCGATACCCATCATCGCGCTCTCGCAGCTCTCGCGCGCCGTCGAGGCGCGGGGGGGGGACCGGCGGCCGATGCTCTCGGATCTCCGCGAGTCGGGCGCCATCGAGCAGGACGCGGACCTCGTCCTCTTCCTCTACCGGGCGGAGTTCTACGATCCGGACGATCCCGACAAGCAGGGAAAGGCCGAGCTCATCATCGGGAAGCAGCGGAACGGCCCCACCGGCATGGTTCCGCTCGTCTTCGAGAAGACGTACACGCGCTTCCATTCGGCGGCGCAGGGCGGCGTGACGGAGCAGCCGGAGGTGTTCTAGATGGCGCCGTTCGTTATTCTCGGCAGATTCTTCCTCGAGTTCTTTCAAGATACCGGCGGGGTGTTCATTCTCATCTGGCGTCTCATCCAGACGCTTCCCCGCACCTTCGCGAACGGCCGGAGCGTCTTTCTGCAAATGGACCGGATCGGGATCGGCTCGATCCCGCTCGTGCTCGTGACCTCGCTGTTCGTCGGCGCGGTGACCTCCGTTCAGGCGGCGTACCAGTTCCACGGGTACGTGCCGCTCAAGTATCTCGGCACGGTCGTCGGTAAATCGGTCATCCTCGAGCTCGGCCCCGTGCTCACCGCGCTCGTCGTCGGGGGGCGCGTGAGCGCGTCCATCGCCGCGGAGCTCGGGACGATGAAGGTCACCGAGCAGATCGACGCGATGGAGATGATCGCGATCGACCCGGTCGAGAATCTCGTTCTGCCGCGGGTCCTCGGCGCGACGATCATGCTCCCCGTTCTCACGATATTTAGCGATTTCCTCGCGATCCTCGGAGGCATGGTCGTCGCGAACGTTTCGCTCCACGTCAGTTTCAACGCGTTCGCCAGCGGCCTCAAGCTTCTCTTCCAGACCCAGGATCTCATCGGCGGGCTCATGAAGACCTTCGTCTTCGGTTTCATCATCGCGCTCATGGGATGCTATCACGGCTTCGAGACGAGGGGCGGGGCGGAGGGCGTGGGGCTCGCGACGATGAAGGCGGTCGTCGCCTCGTGCCTCCTCATCCTCATCGCGAATTATTTTCTCGCGTCTCTTATCTTCCGCATTCTTTTCGCGCCCGCTTCGTAGGAGGCCCGGTTTGGAGCAGCACGGCAGCGACACAATCATCGGAATCCGCGGCCTGAAGAAATCGTTCGGCCCGAAGCGGGTGCTCGATTCGCTCGACCTCGACATCGCGCGCGGGGAGACGCTCGTCGTCATCGGGCGGAGCGGCTGCGGGAAGAGCGTGCTCCTCAAACACATCACGGGACTCGTGAGGCCCGACGCGGGGGAAATACTGTTCGAGGGCGAGGACATGACCCGTTTCGACCGGAAAAAGCTGTTCCAAATGCGCATGCACTTTGGTATGCTGTTCCAGAGTTCCGCGCTCTTCGACTCGATGACGGTGGGCGAAAACGTGGCTCTTCCGCTGCGGAAGCATTCGGGTCTGGGCGACGACGAGATCATGCGGATTGTGGGCGCAAAGCTCGATCTCGTCGGACTGACCGGCGTCCTGGACCAGTATCCGGCGGAGATGAGCGGAGGGATGAAGAAGCGCATCGGCCTCGCGCGCGCCGTCGCCATGGACCCCCAGGTGGTGCTCTACGACGAGCCGACGACGGGGCTCGATCCCATCATGGCGGCGGTCATCAACGAGCTCATCAGGACCCTTCAGCGGGAGCTCAAGGTCACGTCTATCGTGGTCACCCACGATATCAAGAGCGCATACCACGTGGGGGACCGCCTCGCGATGCTTCACGAGGGCAGAATCATACATTCGGGCACGCCGGACGAGGTTCGCCGGTCGGACGATCCGGTGATCAGGCAGTTCGTCGAAGGAAGGGCCGAAGGCCCCATCAAGCCGATCTGAAACGGAACCGCGGGGGAATCGATGGAATACAAATCGCTCGAGATCAAGGTCGGAATCACCATCTTCGTAGCCGCGCTCATTCTCACCGTCGGGCTCATGTGGTTCCAGGGCTTCAAGGTGGGGCACGGCAACTACCAGATCCACGCCGTTTTTCCGATGGTCGGCGGCATCAGCCCCGGGGACAAGGTCAACCTGAACGGAGTCGAGATGGGGAGCGTGAAACGCGTGCAGCTGCGCGAGAAGGACGTGTTCCTCACCATGGATATCAGCAAACAGGCGAAGATTCCCGACGATTCGCGCATCGTTCTCCAGACCGTCGGGATCATGGGAGAACGCATCATCACGGTGCTTCTTGGAACGTCGGAGCGTTTCCTCGAGCCGGGCGCGACCATGCAGGGGATATACGAGCCCGGGATCACCGAGGCGCTCGCCTTCCTCGGCGGCATCATGAACGAGCTCACCCAGCTTACGAAGGACATGCAGAAGATCGCCAGCACCCTCACCCAGGGCAACAAGCTCAAGGCGATCGTCGAGAACCTCTCCGAGGTGAGCGGACGGCTCCGCGCGCTCATCGAGCGCGACGCTCCGGGCTTCGAGGCGGGAGTGCAATCGTTCCGGCGGTCCGCCGCGCAGATGGACGGGCTCCTCGAGAGAAATTCGGGGAATATCGATACGCTCATGACCTCGTTCGCCGCGGCGAGCAAGGATTTTCCCGAGCTCGTCCGGCGCATGCGCGCCGTCACCGACACGCTCGCCGAAATCGCGGACGGCCTGCAGAAGAACGACAGCACGCTCGGCGCTCTCGTGAGCGACCGCGCCCTCATGGACAAGCTCGAAAAGACGATCAAGGATCTCGACGATCTCGTCGCCGACGTCAAGGCGAATCCCAAGAAATACCTGAAGGTCTCGATATTCTGACGGGGGAAGGGAAGTCGCTCGCATGAAGGAACAGATCGTCTGCCTCGTCGCCGCCGCGGGTAGGGGCGTGCGCTTCGGGCGCGAGATGCCGAAGAGCTTCTATCCCGTCGAGGGACGGCCGCTCCTCGCGTGGTCGCTCCGGGCGTTGAACGCGTGGGGGGGCATCACGCGCTACGCAGTGATGGTTCCGTCGGGCTGGGAAGGCGAGGCGGAGAAGGAGCTCGAGGCCGAAGTGCCGGGCGTGCCGCACGCGGTCGTCGTCGGCGGCGAGACGAGGCAGGAATCGGTCGCCATCGGGCTCGCGTCGATCGAGCGCGCGGATATCGTGATCGTGCACGACGCGTGCAGGCCGATCGTCTCGGTCGATCTCGTCGGGCGCGTCGTCGACGCGGCACGGACGCACGGCGCCGCGGTTCCCGCGCTCGGGGTGACCGAAACGCTCGGGCGTCTCAGGGACGACACGCTCGAGGGGATCGTTCCGCGCGAGCGTGTCGTCGGGATACAGACGCCGCAGGCGTTCTCTTTCGACGTGCTCTCGAAGGCGTTCGGCGCCGCGGGGGAGGCGATCCGCGTCGCGACCGACGAGAGCTCGCTCGTCCTCTCCGCGGGATTCGCCGTGAAGGTCGTCGAGGGAGAGGTGTGGAACATCAAGGTTACCGTGAAGGAAGACCTCGAGATCATGGGGAGCTTCCTTTCGGGACGGAAGCTCGTTCTTCCCCCGTGCCCGGGGGATGCATGACGGGATCTCCGGCGAGGCTCCATTGAAAAAAACGCGCGGATCGTTCAGGGTAGGAATCGGCTACGACATCCATCCGCTCGTCGCGGGGAGGCCGCTCGTCCTCGGCGGCGTGCGGATCGAGCACGGCGCGGGGCTCGCGGGGCATTCGGACGCGGACGCCCTGATCCACGCCCTGTGCGACGCGCTCCTCGGCGCCTTGAACCTCGGCGATCTCGGCGAGCATTTCCCCGAGACGCCCGAGTGGAAAGACGCCGCGAGCACGAAGATCCTCGGCGCGGTCGCGGGCATGGTCGCTCGCGCGGGCTACGCCCTCGTGAACGCCGATTGCGTCGTGAACGCCGAGGAGCCGAGGCTCGCGCCGCACCGCGCGGCGATGGCGCGGACGATCGCCGCGGCGCTCGGCGCGGACGCGGAGGACATTTCGATAAAGGCGACCAGGGGAGAAGGGCTCGGTCCCGTGGGCGAGAAACGCGCGATCGCGGCCGAGGCGATCGTTCTCCTCGAGAGAGTCGAATGACGATCCGGCCCGCCGGCGACGGGGAAAGGGTTCACGAGTGAAGGAAGTTCGCGTGCGGTTCGCGCCGAGCCCGACGGGGTATCTCCACGTCGGAGGAGCGCGGACCGCCCTGTTCAACTGGCTCTTCGCGCGCCACGAGGGCGGGCGTTTCATCCTGCGCGTCGAGGATACGGATGTCGAACGGTCGAGCGCCGATCTCGAGTCGGGGATCCTCGAGGATCTCCGGTGGCTCGGCCTCGCGTGGGACGAGGGCCCGGATCGGGGCGGAGCGTTCGGGCCGTACCGGCAGTCCGAGCGCGTCGCGCGGTACCGCGAGGGGGCGGAGCGGCTCGTCGCGCAGGGAAAGGCGTATCCCTGCTTCTGCACGGACGAGGAGCTCGAACGGAAGAAGGAAGATCGCCGCCGCGCGAACCTCCCGCCCCAGTACGACGGAACGTGCCGGCGTCTCGACGAAGCCGAACGCGCCCGCAGGCGCGCCGAGGGAAGGGCGGAGAGCGTGCGCTTCATCGTTCCCCCGGACTCGGAGCGGCGCCTCGACGATTTGATTCGAGGCGAGGTCGTTTTCCCCGCCGGCATGGTCGGCGATTTCGTCATCCTGCGCTCGAACGGGCTTCCCACCTACAATTTCGCCGCGGCGACGGACGACGCGGCCATGGCGATCACGCACGTGATCCGGGGGGAGGAGCACCTCTCGAACACGGTGCGGCAGATCATGATCTACGAGGCGCTCGGCCTCGAGCCGCCGCGATTCGCGCACATCCCGCTCATCCTCGGCCTCGACCGCTCGAAGCTGAGCAAGCGCCACGGCGCTCCGAACATCGGGGACTTCCGCGAGCGGGGCTATCCGGCGGAAGCGATCGTCAACTACCTCGCGTTTCTCGGATGGTCGCCGCCCGGGGACCGCGAGATGCTTTCCCTCGACGAGCTCGTCGGCGTCTTCGAGATCGGCCGCGTGTCGTCGTCGGGGAGCATATTCGACGAGGTGAAGCTGAACTGGTTTTCATCGCAGTACGTGAAATCGCTCGGCGCCCGGCGCTACCTCGACGACGCGCTCCCCTATTTTCCCGAAGAGGTGAAGAACGCCTACCCGCGCGAGCGCCTCGCGGAGATATTCGAGATACTGGCGGAGAATCTTCCGAGCTTCTCGCGAATCGCGGACGATATAGCGCCTTTCAGGCCGGGGATTCCCGCGCTCGCCGCGGAGGCGCGCGAGGCGGTCGCGGGGGCGCGGGAGCTCCTCGCGGCGAGTCTCGCCTCCCTGGGCGAATGCGAGGAGTGGAGCGCGGCCGCGATCGGCGGGCGCATCAAGGAAATGGGAGCGCGGCTCCAGGTCAAGGGCAAGGCGCTCTATATGCCGCTCCGAGCGGCGGTCACCGGATCCCTCCATGGCCCCGATCTTTCGCGGGTCATGGAGATCCGCGGCAGGGAGAGCGTGCTTCGGGCTATTCGGAGCGCGCTCGCCGGAACGGAGACGCCGTGAGGGGCGAACGAGAGGCGAAGGTGAGGACATGAAAGTGACGGTTCTTCTCGGCGGGGATTCGCCGGAACGGGACGTTTCGCTCGCAAGCGGCGCCGCGATCCTGAAGGCGCTGCGCGCGCGGGGGCACGAAGTCCATGCGGTCGATCCGGCGCTTCCGGCCGGCGCGAACGCGGAACCGCGGGACGCGAAGATCGGCGAGCGTCCGCCCGGCGATCTCGCGCCGCTCGCGGCCGAAGAAAGGTTCGCGTGGCTCAACGTGAAACCGGTCCGCTCCGCGGACGTGCTCTTCGTCGCGCTGCACGGGGGCGCGGGAGAAGACGGCACGATCCAGGCCCTTCTCGAGAGCGCCGGGATCGTCTACACCGGCTCGGGGATACTCGCGAGCGCGCTCGCGATGAACAAGGATCGCTCGAAGGCGCTCTTCCGCGGGGCGAACGTTCAGACCGCGCCGCATATCCTCCTCGACGGATCGTCGGAGAAGGAGCGCGCGGGAGCGGGAGCGGCGGTCGCGGGCGCGTTCGGATATCCGGTCGTCGTGAAGCCCAACTGCCAGGGCTCGAGCGTCGGATTCTCGTTCGTTCCCCGCGCGGAGGATCTCGACGAGGCGCTGCGGCTGGCGGGGCGCTTCGGCGGCGAGTGCGTCGTCGAGCGATACGTCCCGGGGCGCGAGGTCACGGTGGCGATTCTCGGGGGGGAGGCGCTTCCCGTCGTCGAGATCGTCCCCGAGGGAGGGTTCTACGACTACAAGCGGAAATACACGAAAGGGACGAGCCGCTACGTCGCTCCGGCGGAGCTCGACGAGAAGACGTCGGCGCGCGTGCGGCGCGAGGCAGCGCTCGCCTTTCGGGCGCTCGCGTGCAGGGACTACGCGAGGATCGATTTCAGGCTGTCCGGGGACGGGGAACCGTACTGCCTCGAGGTCAACACGCTCCCCGGCATGACGGAGCTCAGCCTCGTTCCGATGGCGGCGAAAGCCGCCGGTATCGGTTTCGAGGATCTCGTCGAGCGGATCGTGGGAGCGGCGGCGTCGAGAAGAAAATAGAACAAGGAGCTGGCGATGGATCGCATTGAAACGTTGATGAAGGAATTCACCGAAGCGACCGGCGTCCCGGGTTTCGAGGGGGAGATATTCGCTCTCATGGAGCGTCACCTCGCCCCGGTCGCCGTCATCGAGAAGGACCGCCTCGGCTCGTGCATCGCGCGGCTCAAGGGGCGCGCGGAGCGCCCGCGGGTCATGCTCGCCGCGCACATGGACGAGGTCGGATTCATGGTGTCCCATTTCTCGGGATCGTTCGTGCGGTTCAACCCGCTCGGCGGATGGTGGTCTCCGCGCATGATCGGGCTCCCCGTGAAGATACGCACCGCGAAGGGGGAGGTGCACGGGGTCATCGCGACGAAGAACCCGTACGAGATGGAAGAGGAAGAGCGCAAGGGTCCCTTCAAGGCGAAGGATCTCTACGTCGACGTCGGGCTCTTCGGGAAAAAGAGCCCCGAATCGCTCGGGATCCGTCCCGGGGATCCCGTGGCGCCCTGCTTCCCCTTCACGATTCTCGAAGGTGGGCGCTCGTACATGGCGAAGGCGTGGGATGACCGCGCCGGCTGCGTCATGCTGATCGAGGTGCTTTCCGCGCTTTCCCGCGTGAAGCTCCCGAACGCCGTTTTCGGGGTCGGCACCGTGCAGGAGGAGGTCGGGATCCGCGGCGCCATGACGAGCGGTTTCCGGACGAATCCCGACGTATGCCTCGTCCTCGAGGTGGACATCGCCCAGGACACCCCCGGCTCATCCGAGGGAAGCCCGGGCAAGCTCGGCGGCGGCGTTTCGATCTGCGTCTACGACGCCACGCTCATTCCCAACGCGAGGCTGCGCGACCACGTGGTCGCCGTCGCGAAGCGGAAGAAGATCCCGTTCCAGTACAGCGCCGTCGCTTTCGGCGGAACCGACGGGGGAAGGGTGCACACCACCGCCTCGGGCGTGCCCACCCTCGTGATCAGCGTGGCGACCCGCCATATCCACAGCGCCGCCGGAATACTGTGCCGGAAGGATTTCGACAACGCGGTGAAGCTCGTCACCGAGGTCGTGAAAACCCTGGACGAGAAGACGGTCGCGGGCCTCGTCTGACGGATCGATCGGGAGAAAGGATTCACGGATGGCTCTCAAGGTCTACGACACGCTCCGCGCGCGGAAGGAAGAGTTCGAGCCGGTGAGCCCCGGCAAGGTCGGCATCTATTTCTGCGGAATGACGGTCCAGGACCGGCCCCATATCGGGCATATGCTCGCCTTCGTCGCCGGCGACATGATACGGCGGTATCTCCGGTTCAAGGGTTTCGACGTGACGTATATCCAGAATTTCACCGATATCGACGACAAGATCATCGCCAAGGCGAACGAGGAGGGGGTCGATTATCGCGTTATCGCCGAGCGGAACATGAAGGAATATTTTCGCTACGCGGACGAGCTCAATATCCTGAAGGCGGACCGGTACCCCCTCGCGACGCAGCACATCGCCGAGATCGTCTCCCTCATCGCCGATCTCGTGGACAAGGGTTTCGCGTACGACGCCGGCGGGGACGTGTATTTCCGGGTCCGCGCCTTCCCCCGGTACGGGAGGCTTTCGAAGCGCAACGTCGACGAGCTTCAGAGCGGCGCGCGCATCGAGGTCGGCGATCGAAAGGAGGATCCGCTCGACTTCACCCTCTGGAAAGGGGCGAAGGAGGGGGAACCCGCATGGGACAGCCCCTGGGGTCCCGGCCGGCCCGGCTGGCACATCGAGTGCTCGGCGATGTCGATGAAGTACCTCGGGACCACGATCGATATGCACGGCGGCGGTCAGGATCTCATTTTCCCCCATCACGAGAACGAGATCGCCCAGAGCGAGGCGTCGACGGGGAAAC